>JAWVWZ010000036.1:0-9509 GCA_033723505.1 Hydrogenovibrio sp. | reverse complement strand
GCCGGGGCAATTAAAATGGGCTTCTCGGTCGCCAGGCATAAGGTCGTCAATAAATCGTCGGCGCGCCCCATACGCAACTTCGCCAGCGTTTCGGCGGAGGCCGGCGCGATCACGATCAGATCCGGCCATCTCGCCAGCTCAATGTGTCCCATACCGGCTTCCTGGTCGGCATCGAACAAACGATCCCGAACCGGATGACCGGAAAGCGCCTGAAACGACAGCGGCTGAATAAATTCCTTCGCGCCCGCCGTCATCACCACCTGGACATCATGACCGCCTTTGACAAACCAGCGCACCAATTCCAGCGACTTATAAGCCGCGATGCCGCCGGTAACCCCTAATAAAATTCTCATAATCGATATTACTCGGAAACCGTGATTAAATTCGCCAACGCTTCGATGGGACGAACCGGACGCCCGCCTTTGACTGTCGCGCCATAAGTCTTGGCCGCCACCACCAAAGTGCCGTCCTGCTTAAAGATTTTCTGAAGGAAAGCGAATTTCACCCGCCCTTCCTGGGCGACCTCGACCGTGACGTAAAAATCTTCCTGCGGGCGCAAAGAGGCTTTATAGTCGATCTCGACCCGAACCACCATCAAGTCAATCCCCTGCGCAGCCAACTCGGCGAAATTCACCCCTTTTTCCAACAAAAACTCATGCCGCGCATGCTCTAGATAATTTTTATAGACCGCGTTATTGACCACGCCCTGCAAATCGCATTCGTAATCCCTGACACGCATCTCCAGCTTAAACATTGCCTGTTCAGTCCTTTTTCCTTATGATTTGAATATCTTATCAAAAATCTTTTGGAATCAGACGTAAAAGATGGCGATTACCGACTGGCATGAAAACGATCGACCCAGAGAGAAGCTACTGAAATTCGGAGAAGCGAGTCTAAGCGATGCTGAACTGCTGGCCATCTTTTTGCGTGTCGGCGTCAAAGGCAAAAGCGCCGTCGAACTGGCACAGGATCTATTGGATGAATTCGGGTCACTGGATCGACTGCTGCAAGCCGAAGAAAACGATTTCTGCCGAGCCAAAGGGTTGGGGCAAGCCAAATACGTACAACTCAAAGCGGTATTGGAAATGGCCAGACGCCATTTCGAATCGGGCTTGACCAAGGGGGAAGCAATGACTCAGCCGGAACAGCTTGCCCGCTATCTGGATCTGCAAATCGGCCACCAGCATCGGGAAATTTTTGGCGTGGTTCTGCTCGACCAGCAACATCAACTGATCGATTTCATTCCTTTGTTTTTCGGCACACTGAATCAAGCCAGCGTCCATCCCAGAGAAGTGATCCAAACCGTATTGGATTACCGCGCGGCTGCGGTGGTCCTCGCCCACAACCACCCTTCCGGCATTCCCGACCCCAGCCTGGCAGATATTGAATTGACGCGCGCCTTAAAACAAGCTTTGGCAATGATTGATGTCCGCTGCCTCGATCACATCATCCTCGGGGATCGCGGCCGTTGGGCTTCACTGGCTCAACAGGAAAGAATGCCTTGAAAAATTAAGCGGATACCGCTTTCGCCCGCGACTTGAATTCTCTAAATAAAATACTTGCTATCTGTACCGATTTTATGGATAATTCCGCTTCTTGTTTTTAACGTTTCCGGGCAATTTTCGCTTTGGAACTTAAGTAACAATAGAAATATTCGAATATTTTTAATGTGTGGTCTCGCTTCGGCGAACCGTTTTTGAGAGGAATAGTGAAATGTCTAGAGTATGCCAAGTAACAGGTAAAAAGCCTGTAGTCGGTAATAATGTTTCCCACTCTCATCGTAAAACTCGTCGTCGTTTTTTACCTAACCTACAAACTCACCGTTTTTGGGTAGAAAACGAAAACCGTTTTGTAAAACTTCGCGTTTCAACTTCAGGAATGCGTATTATTGATAAAAACGGTATTGAGTCAGTGCTTTCGGAAATCCGAGCACGTGGTGAGAAAGTCTAAGGAGACTCGATATGCGCGATAAAATCAAACTTCAATCTACCGAAAGTGCTTATTTTTACACAACTGATAAGAACAAGCGCAACATGGCTGGTAAATTTGAAATTAAAAAGTACGACCCGGTTGTTCGCAAGCACGTACTTTTCAAAGAAGCAAAAATCAAATAAGTTTTACCCAAACTTTGATGATGCAAACCCGACCCAAAAAGTCGGGTTTTTTTATGTCTGAAATTCGCGCCACTCAGTCATGGAGCATCACACACGGCTATTGACTCGAATCTGACGACGGGGATTCTTTTTCGTCCAAGTCCAGTGCCAGCGCATCCTGTTTGATCGATTCGGGATGATACATCATCACGCAATTACGTTCGCGCTGTTTGGCCTGATACAGCATTTCATCGGAAAGATGGTAGATCTGATTAGCCGAAGCAATATTGCCCGCCTGGCAGAAAATCGCACCGATGGATACGGTCAACACCTTGTAGGGGGATTGACGATTTTCGATTTTCAGCCCTTCGACATGACGACAGAGCTTCTCCAGATAACGCTCAAATTCTTCCTGTGAATCAAACGCGGACAGAATCAAAAACTCCTCGCCCCCCATACGGAATACAAAATCGTTGGCTCGATGAAAATAAGAGCGGAAAATTCCAGCCACATCCTTCAGCACCTGATCGCCATGCTGGTGCCCATAGGTATCATTGATGCTTTTGAAATAATCGATGTCGAGCATCGCCACGGACAGCGAGGTATGCTGGCGTTTGGCGCGATTGATTTCCCGTTCGATCACTTCATTGAAGTAACGGCGGTTGTACAGGCCGGTCAATTCATCGACAATCGAAAGCTTTTCAATCCGTTTCTTATCGGTAATATCAAACCGCCGAGCCCAGACTTGGGTCACTTTCCCCCAGAAATCCTTCACCGGCGTCAAAGTCAGTTCAACATAATAGTGTTCGCCGGCTTTGGTTTTACCGGTAATCTCGCCTTTCCAGGTATTTCCGGCCAAGACCCAGGCAGCGATGTCATCCTTTTCCTTCTGAGTCATTTCATTCGGCGCCATATCGTAATAGCTCATATTCTGCAATTCTTCTTTCGAATAGCCGGACAAACGAGTGAAAGAGTCACTGGCACGAACAATCTTGAAAGATGGAATTTCGATCAGCGTCGCATAAGTCAACTCATGGATCTGATTGATATAAGCCTGCTGCTTCTTTTTCTGATAGCGATAGATCAGTAAAATCAACAACATCACCAACACGACTGAAGAGGTCAGCACGGCAATTTCAATCAACTGACGACGATCCAATTGATTGACCATTTCCAACTGAATCCATTTATTGTAAATGGCTTGCCGCTCCGGTTCGGTGATCGAAGCGAGACCTTTTTGCAAGATGTTAAACAAAATCGGGTCGTCTTTTTGCACCCCCACCGCCAGTTCAAAACGCTCTTTAGACTGGCCGACAATATTGAGTCCGGTCAGTCCATAACGTTTCACCGTGAAGTTGACTACTCCGAGATTCCCGGAATAGGCATCGGCTCGTCCATCGATGACGGCTTCCAACCCTTGTTTGACGTTTTCCACCAGTAAACGATTGACCCGCGGATAATTTTGTTTCAGATATTCATCCGACCAATAATCCTTCACCACCGCCACGGTTTTGCCATTCAACTGATCATACTGTTGCACAAAAGACATATCGCTCTTGCTCACCAGCACCATCGGGAAGGATAAGTAGGGTTTGGTGAACCGCATATATTCTTTTCTTTCCGGCGAAGCCACCGCGCAGGAATAAACATCCAGCTGACCTGACTTGGTCAGCTCGACGACCTCAGCCCAGTTTTTACGCTTGACCGGCTGAAAAACAATACCCAATTTATCTCCAAGCAGCTTGAAATAGTCGGCAGCAATGCCTTTATAACGGCCCTGATCATCGATGAACTCGAATGGTTCCCAATCGATATCATTCGCCAGCTTCACCACCGGGTGCTTTGCCAGATAAGCCCGCTCCTCCGGCGTGAAGGCCGGATTATTACAATCGAAAATAAATTTAGCCGGATCAAACTGTTCAAGCTGTTGTTGGGAAATCAAGCCGATGTCTTTCGCTTCGGATGCCGAGACCAACAGTTTTGCCGGATCCACTGAACCGATCGGGACATCCCCCGGCTTGACAAAATGAGCGGTTTTCTGCGCCTCATCCAGCAACGCATCCCGGGACTTGATCACAGGGTAATGCGCCACCATATAATCGACGATTTCGGCTTGATGGCTGAGTGCATATTCCCAACCCTTAATACTGGCCAATTTGAATTTTTTAACGATATCCGGGTGTAACCTGGAAAATGTTTCCGAGGTAATCACCAAATCACCGTAGCCCTGGATACCGTAAGACTTTGGGTCGAGAATATGGAAAGGTACGCCCAGTTTTTGCAAGCGATAGGGTTCGTTGGTTTGATAAGCACCATAGATATCGACTTTGCCGTCGATGAAGTCTTGAAGGTTTCCGGATGCCGAGGTCAGAGTCACTTTCGCAGAGGATTCTCCTGACATTCGAGCCATCAGCGTTCGAATATAGAGGTTTTCAAAGTTGCTCAACACTTTGCCGTCCAGGTCCGACCATTTTTTGATCGGCTGATGTGTCAGCAACACCATCGGCGAAAACTGGAACGAACTCATCACCAGTTTAATCGGCGCGCCTTTGATATAGTCGGTAATGGCCATGCCGTAGGCAACGCCGAACTGAACCCGATCGCTGGCAACCTCTTCGACGATATTCAGCTTGGGATGCCATTTTTCCAAGGAAACATCCAAGCCTTCCTGATGATAATAACCTTGCTTGATTGCCGCCATAAAACCGGCGAACTCGAACTGATGGTTCCAATTCAATTGAACCTTAACGGGAAACAAAGACGAAGAAGGGTTAGCGACGACAGATTCGGCAAAACTCGAAAAGGATAGCAAGAAGCATAAAACACCAAGTGACCACTTCCGGCGCAGATTTAAGGTAAGGATTCGTTTCATGGATTTATTATAAGCAAAAAACCTCATCAGGGAACTGGGATTTTCAGACAACCATGACTTTGTCGATCAGCATCGATCGGTTCAACAGATCAGACCTTGATCCAAACGCTTTCACTTTTCGCTTACACTTTTTCATCATAATATTTCTGTTTGGCATAGCGCGTCGCCGGCGGCGTTTTTTGCCAGTTTTTGGGAAACCGTTTTTGCTCAAACTCACGCATGGCGTCTATTGCATCTTCCAACACATTAAAAATGGCTACCGTTTTTTGCCGATCAATGACGCAATAGCCATGATCAGCGGTTTCGATATGATATTGCAGTCCCATATTCACGTCTCCTTGACCGGTGAGTAATACTGGTCTCTATAGTGTTTATATCGGCAGTTTGCGAGATTGTTGAACCGATATCTTTATGGCAAACGATCCATAAAAGCCATTACAATGAGCGCTACCGATTCAACTACCCTGGAAGAAAACATCATGCCAGAACTGCCGGAAGTCGAAACGACCCGAAAAGGCATCCAGCCCAAGGTCGAGGGTCAAACCATCAAGCACTTAATTGTCCGCAATCCTGCTTTGAGGTGGCCGGTGCCCGAAGAACTCACTGAAACCTTACCGGGCAAGGTCATTCGCCGCGTCAAACGCCGGGCCAAATACCTGCTGCTGGAAACCGATCAAGGCACCCTCATCCTGCACCTGGGGATGTCAGGCAACTTGAGGGTGCTGCCGCATGACACGCCGGTCAAAAAGCACGACCATATCGACCTGGTCATGGAAAACGGTTTTTTATTGCGGTATCACGACCCTCGCCGATTCGGCGCTTTTTTGTGGACAGAGTCACCGATTGAAAATCACCCATTGTTTGAGCACCTCGGTCCCGAACCCTTAACCGACGATTTTTCGGTTGAAGGATTTTTTCAACAAACCCGAAATAAATCCGTCTCAATCAAGTCTTTTATCATGAACAATAAAAATGTGGTTGGCGTTGGCAATATCTATGCGAACGAAGCACTGTTCATGAGCGGCATCTCGCCGACCAAACCTGCCGGGACACTGACTCGAGACCAAACCGACCGACTGGTTCAAAATATTAAATCCGTACTGAAGACAGCCATCAATCAAGGCGGCACAACGCTAAAAGATTTTCTGACGCCTGACGGCCAGCCTGGCTATTTTGAACAGCAACTGAATGTTTATGGCAAAGCAGGCACCCCCTGCCCAACCTGTCGAACGCACATCGTCAAAATCGTTCAAAATCAGCGCGCCAGCTATTATTGCCCCAACTGCCAGTGTTAAAACACCGTGACGATTCCAGCAAGGGGCTTGAGTCCGATCAGGATTCGCCCTAATATAGGTGAATCTTAAAAACATTATTGAAACTGATGTTAATTCGCTTTATGAATCGCTTACAACTGATGACACTGTTACTCGGCATGACTGTACTCAGCCTGTCGAGTTGTCATTCTCCTTTCTCCGAAGAAGAAGACATCGCCGATGTCTGGCCGACGGATAAATCCTGCCATCTTCACAGTGGGCAGTGCACGCTGAAGCACGGCAACCAGCAGGTGACGCTCTCCATTTCTCCGAACAATCCCATTCCGGTGGCGAGATTGCTGGATGCAAAGGTTTCCTTGACCAATATCCCAGCCAAAAACGTACAAATCGATATCACCGGTCTGAATATGTATATGGGTTATAACCGAACCACGCTGTCACCGTTAACGTCCAACTCAACAGCTCAACTCAAACAGTACAAGGGAAATATTATCCTGGCCTTCTGCACCAACGACACCATGCAATGGCAACTTTCCGTGCTGATCACTACGCCAAAAGGCAAAATCATCAGCGCCCCCTTTTTATTGACCACCGACATCAACTAACCTCGGAACCCCATTTCATCTGCCGGCCAGTTATGGCAAACTGTCATTATGAATCAAATGATCGCCGGAGCGTCTTATGGAATGGTTCAACCAATCGACACAAGCAACCCTTCAAGCCTTAGAAACCGACGCCCAAAAAGGTCTGAGCGAATCTGAAATTCTCCAGCGCCGGCAGAAATACGGATTGAACCAACTCGATCAAACGGCAACCCGTTCGGCGCTGTCTCTGTTTTTTTCCCAATTAAAAAACCCTTTATTCATTATCTTGTTTATCGGGGCGAGCCTTTCTCTCTATACCGGCCATCAGGTCGATGCCATCGCCATCGGTATTATTATTTTGATCAACTCGATGATCACTTTTGTTCAGGAATACAAAGCTCAGAAATCCATTGATGCGCTTCGCCAAATGGCCGCTCCAAAATGCCGTGTCAAACGTGAAGGGGAGTGGCAAAACCTGCCCGCCAGCCAATTGGTGCCCGGAGACATCATTCAATTAAAAACCGGCGACATCACGCCTGCCGATTGCCGACTGATCGAAGCCACGCAGTTAAAAATCGATGAAGCGGCGTTGACAGGAGAATCCGACCTGATCCAAAAGCAGATTGAGTCCCTGCCACGCGCAAACCTGATTACTGCGGACCAGGTCAATATGGCCTTTATGAGCACCGCGGTGACCAATGGACACGGCATTGGCGTCGTCACCGCCACCGGCATGCAGACCGAAGTCGGGAAAATCGCCAATCTGATGCAGACTACGGCTGGCCGACTGACACCGTTACAGAATCGAATTCATGCGCTTTCCAAGACCTTGATTTGGGCTGCCCTATTCATTGTCGCCGTCATTGTCGGCATCGGTCTGTATAAAGGACTCGGATTCACCGAGATGATTGATGCGAGCATATCCCTCGCGGTTGCAGCCATCCCCGAAGGATTGCCGACCGTGGTCACCATCGTATTGACGTTGGGCGCAAAACATATGATGGGCAATCAGGCTTTGGCCAAACACCTGGCTTCGGTCGAAACATTGGGATCGACCTCGGTGATCTGTTCCGACAAAACGGGCACGCTGACCCAAAACAAAATGCAGGTCGTACAAATCTGGGCGGCTGGCGAAAAGTACCAACTCGAAGGCAGTGGGTACGACCCGATCGGTGAATTCAGAAATCAGGATGCGGAAATCATCACACCACATCACACCTACCATTTTCATTTAATGCAGATGCTGTCCATGTCGGCTTTGTGCAGTGACACCGAGCTAGTACACCAGGCCGGCAAACACGGCATTCAAGGGTTGCCGACAGAAGGGGCAATCCTTGTCGCGGCGGCGAAGGCGGGGCTTCACAAAAAAGACTTATTAAACGAGCACAAGGTCATCGCCTCTTTTCCGTTTGACCCGAAACGAAAAATGATGAGCGTGATCACCCAGGAACCGAATGGAGAGTACCGCCTGATTGTCAAAGGAGCGCCGGACGTTGTTCTGCAACACACCGAAGTCATCGAATACCAGGACAAACACCTCGACATCGTCAGTAATATCGAATTGGTGGAAAAGGTCATTCAGGATTTCGGTTCTCAAGCGCTGCGAACCCTGGCGATTGGCTATCGGACACTGACCGAAGACGAATTGCACTTGCCGCATGAACAGCTCGAAAATCGTTTGATACTCACAGGCATTCACGGCATTATTGATCCACCGCGCCCGGAAGCGACTCTTGCCGTCCAAGAATGCCACTCGGCCGGAATTCGCGTGGTGATGATTACCGGAGACCATGCCATCACAGCCAAGGCCATCGCCAAACAGATGAGCATTATCGATACCGATGACGCCTTGGTGGTGACCGGCTCGCAACTGAACGAGACTTCGGACGAAGCGCTGGCGCAATTAACCCCTCATATCCGCGTCTTTGCTCGCGTGACCCCGGAACACAAGCTGCGGATCGTCAATGCGTTGCAAAACGGAGGCGAAGTCGTCGCCATGACCGGCGATGGCGTCAACGACTCTCCAGCACTGAGAAAGGCGGACATTGGCATCGCCATGGGCATCAC
The DNA here is from genome assembly GCA_033723505.1 of Hydrogenovibrio sp. Classification (GTDB taxonomy): domain Bacteria; phylum Pseudomonadota; class Gammaproteobacteria; order Thiomicrospirales; family Thiomicrospiraceae; genus Hydrogenovibrio. Next base: position 619 of record JAWVWZ010000036.1, on the reverse strand, counting down.
CGGCACCGACGTCGCCAAAGAGTCCGCAGATCTGATCTTGTTCGACGATAATTTTGCCACCATCGTCAAAGCGGTGAAGGAAGGGCGCCGAATCTATGACAATATCCGCAAATTTATCCGTCAGGATTTGACCGCCAATGTCGGCGAAGTCTCCGCAATTCTGTTCGCCTTTTTATGGATGACGGGAGACCCGTTACTGACATTGGCGCCCTTGATGATTTTATGGGTCAACCTGGTAAGCGACGGCATGCCGTCTCTGGCATTAGGACTGGATGGCGCCGAAGGTAATGTCATGCAACGCCAGCCAAGAGCGCGAGAAGAAAGTTTTTTTGCGGAGAATCTTGGTACCCGCATCGTGATGCGAGGATTGGTCATGGGCGGGCTGACATTCTGGATGTTCGAGTATGCGCTCTCGCTCGGGAAAGATCTGGCTTATGCCCAGACGCTGGCTTTCGCGACCTTGATTTTCGGCCAACTGTTCCATGTCTTCGACGCGCGGACTTTTACAACCCTCTATCGTCGCAATCCCTTCGGAAATCACGCTTTATTGGTGGCGGTCTTCGGCTCCGGTATCTTGTCGGTTCTGATGATTTACCTGCCTTTCGGCAATCTGGCGCTG
>JAWVWZ010000035.1:0-9531 GCA_033723505.1 Hydrogenovibrio sp. | reverse complement strand
GATCTGTTTATCATTGCCGACAATATGATGTACAAAGGCAAGCATAACGGTAAGAATCAATTCTGTTTCCCAGATGAGAACGAATTGGCGGAATTGTATCGACGCAATACCGAAAAAAGCATGTTCCTGCTGCAGTCATTGGAAAATGAAGATTCCATTGAACCGCATTTTCAGCCAATTCTTTCATTTGAAGATGAAGAAGGGGAGATTCAAGTTCATGAGTTGTTGATGCGGATCAGAAAGGATGACGCGCTTGTCTCAGCAGGGGAATTCATTGATATTGCCGAAAGTATGGGGATTGTCCATAAGCTGGATTATCTGTTGATCAAGAAAGCATTCCAGAAGATTCATGATCAAAATTATCAAGGGATGTTGTTTATCAACTTGTCTCCGCGTGCTTTGATTCTCAATGAATTCATTAATGAAGTGAAAGGCTTGGCCAGAGAATATGAAATTGAACCGAAAAGGATTGTGTTTGAAATCACCGAACGTGAGACAGTGCGTAATATCAGTTTATTAGAGAAATTTGTCCGCGAACTGAAATTCGAAGGCTTTATGTTCGCTATCGATGATTTTGGTTCCGGATTCTCTTCTTTCCATTATTTAAAACGTTTCCCGATTGATTACCTGAAAATCGAAGGAGAATTTATCAGTAATATGGTCAATGACCGCATTGATCTGGCTTTTGTCGAAAGTTCGGTGACGCTGGCCAATTCCATCGGCATCAAGACGGTTGCCGAATTCATTGAATCAGAAGAAGTGCTTCAGGCAGTCAAAAATTGTGGCATTCAAATGGCGCAGGGGTATTTTATCGGTGCGGCACAGCCTAATTTCCTTAAGGAAGTGCCGGATCGCGTCATAGAAGCTCTAAAATAGAAAATCTGCCAGGCTGGGTTATTTCACTTGTTCATAGCCGAGTTGGCGCATGCAATCTTCATAGGAAATCACGCCCATTTCGCCTTTATGAATGTTCATTTTAGAGACGCCATTACGGTCGTTCCAAGCACCAACGGCTTCACCTTTACAATACATCATATCATTACGGTATTGATCATTGGTTTGTCCGCTCTTTTTAACGAAAGCTTGGTTTTGGCAAGCCGCGAGCAAGCATACAATCGTATAGGTGCTGATTTTAAGTGTCTGTTTTATCATATTTTATCCGGTTTGAGAGTTGAACTCCGCCATTCTAAGACGGGCGATACGTTTCGATAGAGTATGGATGCGTTTTAACGCATCCACCATTTGCATTTCCATTCTGAACAGAATAATTCTCGATTCATCGGAATGCAAAAGTTTGGCCTGATGTTGAAGGGCAACTTGAATCATATGGTCTATTGCAGGTTTGCTGGCAATGACATCCTGAGCTTTTTCTTTCTGGCTTTCATCAATCGAAAGCAGGGCATGATCGAGTGACTTGGTGACTTCCTTATAAATATCGCCCAATAGTTCCTGCATGGTCGGGCTGATTTTTAACTGATACTCGAACATTTGATGACGTGCGTTCAAAATTCCGTTTTCAATGGTTTCCAGCACGGATTCCAAAATATTGACGATGCTCACCAGTTCAATGTATTGCTGTTGTTGTTTTTCATCAAAGTCAGACTGCGAGATTTTGCTGACATAAAGCAATATCTGGTGATGATAGGCTTTGAGCTTCGCTAATTGCTTTTCTTCGAATTTCAGCGCTCTGAGTTCGACTGGATAACGATTATCAAAGAAATGTTGAAACAGCAGACTTAATTTTTCGCGGAAAACATTAAGCTCCATTTTCACCGCATCAAAAGCCATTTGAGGAGTTTGCACAAAATTGTCGTCCAGAAATTTCGGATCCATCGTTTGTTGGGTCTCTTCTTTTACAATTGGAACCAATTTGTAGATCACCCAGATAAATCCACCCAACAAAGGCAAGAAAAGCAACAGGGCGGACAATTTGAACAATGTATTGGCATTGGCGATCTCTCTGGGGGTGTTTTCCGCCAGACTGGTCATGGCATCAAGGCCTTCCGGTATCGGAGTGACATAGGTGGCGATGGCGGCCAGGACGCCAATAAAGGGCAGCCAGATCAAGACTCCGCTGACATTGAAGAGGACATGAACGATGGCGGCGCGGATCGCGTCCCTGGATTGCCCGATCGAGGCGAGAATGGCGGTGACGCAGGTGCCGATATCGGCACCCATCGACAGGGCAATCCCGGTCGGTAGGGTTAAAAACCCTTGATTCGCCATGACAATCACAATCCCGATGGTCGCGGACGAAGATTGGATCAACGCAGTGAAAATAATTCCGATTAAAATGCCGTAAAGTGGATGATTGAGTTCGCGGATGATTTTCAAAAAGGGGTCATAGTCCCTTAAAGGCGACATGCCTTCTCCCATCAGGTTCATTCCGATAAACAGCAACCCAAGCCCGAGGATAAAGTTACCGATATTCTTTTTATAATTGGTTTCACTGATAAATTGAATTAGGAATCCGGAAAAAACCATCAGCAATGCAAGATTATAAACTTTGAAAGCCACAATCTGCGCAGTGATGGTCGTCCCCAGGTTGGCGCCCATAATTACACTGGCTGCTTGAGTAAGACTGATCAAACCGGCGGATACGAACCCCACTACCAGAACGGTGGTAATTGAAGAAGATTGAATCACTGCAGTAATGGCTGCACCGGAAAAGGCACCGGCGATGCGGTTGGTGGTTAATTGACTGAGCCAGTTTTTCATGCGGTCTCCGGCAATGGCCAGCAATCCTTTGATTAACAGATCCAACCCGAACAAAAAGAGCGCCAGCCCCCCTAATAACTGCAGCATCATTTCCAGCCAATCGATGTTCGGATGGGTCTTCAAGGGCTCGGCATAGGCAAAGCCATATCCAAGCATCAAACAGAACAACAGAGACAGGCTGATCAAGTGTTTCATAGGGATATTATCTCGATAAGGATTGTTATTATCCTACGTAAAAAGTATCATTTTAACCAGTCATTCTTTAAATTCGTTCTTTTGTGGGTGTTATGGCGACGAAAACCACCAGACAAATCGTTGATGAACTCTATCACCAATTCTATCAGGAGTTGTTAGCCGAGCCTCACTATGCCATTTTTTTTCGGAATCGATCCGTCGACGAGATTCGGCAAAAGCAAGCAGACAGTTTTTATCAATTGCTAACGCTGGATGAAGCCGGTATCCGTCGACAGGGGCTTTGGATCGGTCAGGTACATGTTGATATCGGACTGCCATTTGAAGACCTTTATGCGGCCTACCAAAAAATCGAAGAATTGATCCCACAGTATTTTGATGGCGATTGGATTACCCAAAATGGTATTTTCCATCGCTTGAATCAGCAGCGTAACGCGGTCGCGGAAGGTTATCTGCAGACTTACATGCAGAAACTCGCCGAAGAGACCACCGTGATTATCCAACATCGTGATCATATTATGAGAGAAGATGAAGCGTTTCTAGTCAATAAACCGCTGATTTGGATTACCCAGATTCTCAACCACATCAAGGATCCATCGATTGTTTTGCCGGAAATGTCGAGCGAACGTTGTCCTTTGACCGATGAATTGGTAAATACCCCTCATCTTGAAGATGCCGGTAAAGCGCAACTACTGGAATTGCATGAATCCCAACATTTAATGGGCAATAATTTTCTGTTTTTCCTGAAATCGAAAAATTATCCGCTGGCGATTTTTCTATTGTCGCGCTTTTACGGAACCACATTGGATTTATCCAACCGGATCGGTTTGGCCATTCAGTTATCGACGATTCACGATCTTCAAAAAGATCCCTTAACCGGTTTCTATTTGCGACATGATATGGAAACTGTAATTGAAAGTGCGTTGAAATCGTCGGAAAGTGATCATAAAGACATTTCGATCATGATGTTGGATCTCGATCGGTTCAAACAAATTAATGACAACTATGGCCATCAGTCCGGCGATGCGGTTTTAAGACAAACCAGTTCGCTTTTCAAGGAGATTATTCGAGAAAGTGACAAGATTTTCCGTTATGGCGGAGAAGAGTTTCTGGTGTTATTCGAAGGAGCGGGGCATGAAGTGGTGTTAAAAATCGCAGAACGCCTGAGAAGCGTCATCGAAAGCCATCCTTTCAAAATCAAGGACAAACAGGAAATTCAAGTCACCGCGAGCCTCGGCATCACCACCTATTCAGGAAAATCGGGTGAGCCGATGCCGCCGGTACGTAAATTCATTGAAACCTGTGATCGTATGCTCTATCAAGCCAAGGAAAATGGCCGTAACCGCATTGAATCCGATCAATAGCGTCCATCAACCTTAAAACAGATGGGCATTGATTAACATGTGAACCCAGATGCTGGCGAAATAACCCAGCATGATCGCAGGGGTCCATTTCAAATGGCCAATAAAGGTATATTTGCCTTTCGATTGTCCCATTAAAGCCACGCCGGCTGCCGAACCGATCGAAAGCAATGAACCTCCGACACCCGCGGTTAGAGTCACCAGCAACCATTGACCGTCAGCCATGCTCGGTTGCATGGTCAGTACGGCGTACATTACCGGAATGTTATCGACGATTGCCGACAGGAATCCGACCGCGATATTGGCTTCGGTCGCGCCCCATTGCTGATACATGACATTGGATGCCATCGCCAGGTAACCGAGGGTTCCCAGGCCGCCGACTGCGAGAATCACCCCGAAGAAGAACAATAGCGTATCCCACTCCGCACGGGCGATTTTATTGAAAATATCGAAACTCACCGGACGTGACAGATGGTTGATTGATCCATCGTCATGTACATTGGATTCATAAGACATCTCGCCGGTCATCTTCAGATAGAAAGCGAAGAATTGCAGATATGCCAGACCGGTCATCATGCCTAATACCGGCGGTAAATCCAGGAAGTTGTGCAAGGAAACCGCTGTGGCAATGGTGGCGAAAAACAAAAAGATAATCCGTTTGGCACCGCGTTTCATTTGAATGCTTGAATCCAAAGCTTCCGGTTTTTCATTGGGAATGGCAAAGGACATCAAAATGCCCGGAACGACAAAATTCACCAGAGAGGGCACGAACAGATCGAAAAATTCATGGAAACTCAATAAGCCTTTTTGCCAGACCATCAGTGTGGTGATGTCTCCAAACGGACTGAAAGCGCCGCCGGCATTCGCGGCAATGACGACATTGATGAAACCGAGGGTGACGAATTTGGTGGAATTGACGCCAACCGCCAGAATCACGGCACCCATCAATAATGCTGTGGTCAGGTTGTCGGCAACCGGAGAGATGAAAAATGCCAGAAAGCCGGTAATCCAGAAGAGCTGCCGGTAGGAAAATCCTTTGGAAACCAGCCAGCCGCGAAGCGCGTCAAACACCTGTCTTTCTTCCATCGCATTGATATAGGTCATGGCCGCCAACAGGAAGAGGAAAAGCTCGGCATATTCGAGGATGTTGTGACGTACTGCTTCTTCGGCAACATGGTGGAATCCATGAGTATTCAGGACATAAGCAATCAGTATCCAGATCAATCCTGCAGCGAGAATCACCGGTTTGGATTTTCTCAGTAAAGTGAATTCTTCGGTCATCACCAACAGGTAAGCAACGACGAAAATCCCCAAAGCGGTGTAACCGACCCAATGGGTTGTCAGGTTCAAGCCCTGTACCTGAATGGTTTCGGCAGAAAATGCCAGGCCGGGGGTCAAAGCGAATAAAAGCACCCCGAAAATTGGGAAAATGGATTTCATGGATATTCCTTTAAAATGCGTGGATTATGTGTATTATAAGGCTTTGATTATAGAAATTTTAAGAAATGGGGCCTTAGAAACTCATGCAGATTTTGAAAGAGTATAAACTTTACGCACCTTGGGAAAAAGCATTCAATCGACTGGCAACGCCTTTCGAACGATTCCTGCATCAACAAACCACCACCGGTCTGGTTTTGATGATGATGACGGTGGTGGCACTGATTCTGGCAAACACACCTTTTTCCGAGGCTTATGCGCATTTCTTTCATACTCATATTGTTATTGGTATTGGCGATTTCAAAATCGATCACTCAATCCATCACTGGATCAACGACGGGCTGATGGCTCTGTTCTTTTTCGTTATTGGGCTGGAAATTAAACGGGAAATCCTGGTCGGCGAATTGGCCGACATCAAAAACGCCATTTTGCCAATTGTCGCCGCATTAGGTGGGGTGATTGTACCGGCGGTGATTTATTATCAAATCAATGTCGGTTTGCCTGGTGAAAACGGCTGGGGGATTCCGATGGCCACCGATATCGCCTTTGCCATCAGTGCGTTGGTATTGTTGGGGCGCAGGGTTCCGGTAGCTCTGGTGACTTTCTTGGTCGCGTTGGCGATTGTCGACGACTTAATGGCAGTGGGGGTCATTGCGATCTTTTATACCGAACAGATTCATATGATTCCGTTATTGTTGGCCTTTGCCTTCTTTCTGGTATTGATTGTCTTCAACCGTTTCGGTATCCATCGTCCCGTGCCTTATTTTATTATCGGTGGATTGATGTGGGTGGCGATGTTGGAATCCGGCGTGCATGCTACGATTGCCGGCATCCTGACGGCGATGGCCATTCCGGCAAAACCGTCGTTTGATCCGAAAGTGTTCGATAAACAAATCACCAATTTGAGCGATAAATTCCGATCTTACCGCTTTCAGGAAGATTTTCAGCTGCATGAAAATCAAAAATCGATTCTGCATGAAATGACCAAAACCGTTCATTCGGTGCAATCGCCATTGAACCGTCTGGAACATGACTTCCATTTGCCGGTCAGTTTGATCGTCATCCCGCTATTCGCTTTGGCCAATGCCGGGATTTCCATTGACTTCAGTCAAATCGAGCATATGATCTTCGAACCGGTGACTCTAGGCGTGATTCTTGGCCTGGTCGCGGGGAAAGTGATCGGGATTGCCGGCGTTTCCTTTTTGGCAATCAAACTGGGCATCGCCAGATTACCCTCGCAATCGACGATGATGCAGTTGCTGGGGGTATCTTTCCTTGGCGGGATCGGGTTTACCATGTCGATCTTTATTGCCAACCTTGCCTGGCCGGTGGATCCGCAATTGCTGCTGCAGGCGAAGATCGGGATTCTGGCGGCATCCTTGTTTGCCGGGCTGATCGGGTTTATCTGGTTGAGATTTATCGCCAAACCTATTCATTTGATGGGCTAGGCGGTTTGTCAATCGTTGACAGGATGAATAAGAAATTCCGGATGTGTCAATTCTTCATTGGCTTCGTAGGTATAGACGATTTCATAGGTGGTGAAATGCGTGTCTTTCTGGGTGATCAGTTCTTCGCCGACTTTTTTTAAATACTCAGGATCCTCGTGTTTGGTCTTGAAGACCAAGTTGTGTTTGCCGAATACCTTTAATACATAGACTTCCCGGTGGCCTTCTGGTGCCACTGGTTTGTCGCTAAAATCAAATTGTGCCATGATTTTCTCCTTTAATCGCCCTGAACGGTGACGACAATCTTGCGGTCGAATCGCCCCGTACGGTGCTCATATAAAAACAAACCTTGCCAGGTCCCCAAATTGATTCTTCCCTGAGAAATTGGAAGGGTTTGGCTGGACTGAGTAATCATCGTGCGGATGTGACCGCTCATATCGTCATCGCCCTCATAATCATGCTTGTAGTTAGGGTCTCCGTCCTGAATGGTTTTTTGCATCCAGTATTCGATATCTTCCCTGACGGTGGGATCGGCGTTTTCGGTGATGATCAATGAAGCCGACGTGTGCTGGCAGAAAACATGGCAGAGTCCGGTTTCAATGCCCGATTCGTTGACGACCCGGTCGATTTCGTCGGTAATGTTGAAGGTGCCGCGTCTCGGGCTGCTGAAGGTCAGTGTTTTTTGGATGGTTGTCATAACGGATTCCCTGAAGAGTGATGATATCTTGATCCCCCTATTTTATGGGTTTGTATGACAATGCAAAAGGTTTCACATGAAACTTTTGGACTTGTTGAGCCAGCTTAAGCCTGTTTTAAGCTTTTGTCCATCTTTATGATTTTTCGATTTCCTTATAATTTGCATGCTTTTTAATATACATAATAATAATAGGGTCATCAGTTATGTCTCATCACTTGAAAAAAATTCCTTTGGGGGTCAGTCTTGCAATTTTATCCATGTCGTCCGATGCGGCTTCGACTTTGGATGCGGTCACGGTGACGGCCACTAAGGAGGAACGTAAAGCTTTGGAGGTGTCTCAAAGCGTCGATGTCGCGGATCGTGAAACGATCGAAAATAAAAATGCGCGTAATATCAATGAAATCATCAAAACCATGCCTGGAGTGATTGCAGTCAGTAAAAACGGTGGTTACGACTCTCGGTTGATTATCCGTGGAGCGGGGCTGAAAGCACCTTATGGCGTCAGAGAAATCATGGTTTTGCGTGATGGGGTACCGATGACCGATCCGGACAGCTTCACCCGATTCGACTTTGTCGATATCGACGACATCGATTCGGTCGAGGTCTTTAAAGGACCGGGATCGATCGAAGCGGCGAATGCCAGTGGCGGGGTGGTATCGGTTCGTTCTCAATCGGTATTCGACGATACCCACGACTACCTCAAACTGGGGGCGGGGAGCGAAACCAGCCGTAACGCCGCACTGCATAAAACCTGGCAGACCGGAGACAACGATAACCTGTCAATTCAGCTGTCACGTCGTCAAACGGAAAATAATTGGCGGGAATGGAATAAATTCGATACCACCCAGTTCTCTGTCAAGCAAGGCCATTTCTTTTCCGATGATTCGACTTTGGAATCGGAACTGAGTTATCAGGCGTCTAATTTGAAGTTACCGGGCTCTTTGAATGCAACCGGTTATGAACACTACCTAAAGACGGGAACAACCTTGAACGACCCGGACAGTACTGATTCGGCTTTCACCAAGAGTGCCCGTAACAGTAAAACCTTGTTTTTCAATACCCGTTATAAAACGACCTTGAGTAATGGCATCCAGTTCAATCCCCAGTTCTATATCAATAAGTGGGAGCATTTCCACCCGGTCACCGGCATGATCAACGATGCCAAAGACAACTATGTCATCGGCACCGACTTGATGTTTAATCGCAAACATCAATTGCTTGGACGTCAAGCGACTCAGGTATTCGGGGTCACACTAAGAGGCGATATCCGTAATCAAGGCAAGAAATATACCTACCGCGATACGGTTACCAGTGCCGGCAAGATCGTCAATGTCACATCCGATGCCAAAGGCGATCTGGCCAATGTCGAAGACTCGTCTAACTTGTTGAGTGGCGTCTATTTTCAGCAAACCTTTTCCCCGGCGGAGAAATGGACCATGGACATGGGATTGCGTTATGACCACCTGAATATGGACATTTCCGGCAATGAAATCCTGAAGTACAACTATTATCTGAAGCGGTACTTATCGGGCGGTGGAGTCTATCAAACCAAAGCCAGTTATGATTTGTTTGCACCGAAGGTTTCGGCGAATTACCGTTTAAGTGATGTCGCCCGTTTGTATGGTACGGTGAGTGCCGCCCAGCAGGCACCGACGGAAAGCGAGATCAGCGCGAACCGCTC
>JAWVWZ010000034.1:0-9531 GCA_033723505.1 Hydrogenovibrio sp. | reverse complement strand
TCTTTACTTGAAGAGAAAAAAATCCAGACTCACCACCTGTCTGAAGTCGGCATCGATATCATTCAACATTTCTATGACGATGTCCGTTCCGGCAAGATGACCAAGGAACAAGCACAGGCAGAGGCATTGGAAGTTCTAAAATCTGCCACCTATGGCGAAAACGGGTATTTTTGGGTCAACAGCACTAACGGCAAACTTTTGATGCAACCTTATGTCCCTGGCCGGGTCGGCATTCCGCTCATTGATTGGACCGACATGCAAGGCACTTTTATTTTTCGAGAGTTTATCAAAACCGCCAAGTCCGGTGGCGGCTGGGTAAAATATTATTGGCCCAAACCCCATGCCGATGAAGAATCCCCTAAGATATCTTATGTGATGCTGTTCAAACCATGGGCTTGGGTACTGGGAACAGGCGTATATATCGACGATGTCAAACGCAACGTTTACCGAGCCGTCATGGAAGCGTCAGGTATTCTCATCGCTACCTTCCTGATTTTTATGCTCGCCGCCATCTACACCACCAACTACTTCATCGGTCAATTAAACAACATTGCCATCCGTGATGGCCTCACCCATCTTTATACCGTCAGATTCCTCAACGAAATGGTTCCCTCCCTGCTCAGAAAATTCAACCGTGAAAAAGATTTGTTGCTCGCGGCAATTTTCATTGATATTGACCACTTCAAACGTGTCAACGACCATTACGGCCATGCCTGTGGAGACAAGGTATTGGCGGAAATTGCCAAGCAAATGACAAAAATGACCCGTGGCGAAGACATCTGTGTACGTTTCGGCGGTGAAGAATTTGTCTTCATCGGTTTTTTCGAAAGCCGAGAGAGTATTTTAAATACGGCCGAGCGAATTCGTGAAGATGCATCCCAACTGCACTTCCGCTGTAAAGGTGTGGATTTTCAAATCACCCTCAGTGCCGGCATTGCCATTTATTGCGAACAAGATGAAAGTTTCGATGCCATGCTGCAAAGAGCAGACGATAAAATGTACGAATCCAAACAAGCCGGTCGCAACCGCGTCTCAATCTAATTGCGGATCTTTTAATTGACTACGTAAAAAGTCTGATTTACGATGTTCGAGTACTCACGCAAGAAAGGAGCGCCTCATGTCGAGCACAGGCTATCACGAACCGATCGAAGAACTCTCCGATGCCACTAGAGATATGCACCGAGCTCTTGTCTCCCTAATGGAGGAACTTGAGGCCGTCGACTGGTACAACCAGCGCGTCGATGCCTGCCAGGACCCGGAGTTGAAAGCGATTCTGATTCATAACCGAGATGAAGAAAAAGAACACGCCGCCATGGTGCTGGAATGGATCCGTCGTCAGGATGCCAGCTTTTCTAAAGAACTGAAAGACTATCTGTTTACCGAAAAACCAATCGGTCACCACTGACAGGCAGCAAAAGGAGTGCTGAATGAGTAAAAAAGACGCCTATGAAAACAAACTTCGTGCGCAACTTGAAGAGTGGCGCGCAGAGATCGACTTACTCAAAGCCAAAGCACATAAGGCTGAAGCGAACCTGCAAATCGATTATTATCAGAAGATTGAAGAACTCAACGCCTCTATGGAAACCGCCCGCAAAAAACTCTCTGAATTAGAGGATGCCAGTGGCGGAGCGTGGGAAGATATCAAAATCGGGCTTGAAAATGCGTGGGATGATTTGGAAGCAGCGATTGATTCAGCCAAATCACGGTTCAAATAACCGCAAACTCTGGTCATCGTGCGTTTGCTCCAAATACCCTCTAACGATCAAAAAATGCACACCCTGTCCTTGACAGCTTCAAGGATTAGATTATGATTAAACCGTCTCCCAGCGGCAAGCACCATCCGTTTTATCCTATTGGAAGCTAGGAGAACCTCTATATGCACCCTAAGGACAGGTAGGCGAAAGTGGCATCCAGCATTCCCTCAAATTTATATCAAGCGTTGTTTGACAGAGCAACCGATGCCCTCGCAATTATCGCTCCCGAAACCGGTCAAGTGGTCCATTGCAATGAAGCAACCACTGCCCTTTTTGGGATTTCCGTGACTGGAAAAGATCTAGCTGACCTGTCTCCTGAGATGCAAACCGACTCGCAGAATTCTGCAGACCAACTGAGCAAATACTTTGATCGTGCCTGCGAAACCGGTGCAGTGACTTTCGAATGGCAATATCTCAAGTCGGACGACACCCTGTTTTCAACAGAAAACACGTTCAGCTATGCCAAAATCGATGGCCAATCATGGATTTTAGCGGCCATACGGGATATTTCCGATCAAAAATCTTTGGAAGTTCACCTCAATGAAGCGCAATCTCTGGCGAGAATCGGTAGCTGGGAATACGATATCCAACAAGACTACCTGTGGTGGTCGGATGAAATCTACCGAATTTTTGAAATCGACCCGAAAGACTTTAAAGCTTCTTATCAAGCTTTTATGGAGATGGTTCATCCGGATGACCGGGAAATGGTCAATCAAATCTATCAAAAATCACTGGCCGAACGTTCTCCTTATGAACTTGACCATCGACTATTGCTCTCCGATGGCCGCATCAAATACGTTCATGAGCGCGGCCAGCAACAACTGGATAAAAATGGTATCCCAGTGCGGACTTTGGGCACCGTGCAGGATATCACTGGGCGCAAACAGTCGGAAGAACGTATCCAGCTTTTCCGAACCTTGATTGATCACTCGGTGGACGCGATTGAGGTGCTCGATCCGGAAACCTTTCAAATTCTCGACGTTAATGACACCGAATGTCGCGCGCTCGGCTACACCCGGGAAGAATTGCTGTCGATGCGAATTATTGATATTGACCCCAAATTCGGTGCGGATGAAGACTTTCATAAGCAGATCCTGGCACAAATACAGCAAACCGGCAGTGCCCACTTCGAAACTATCCACCGACGCAAAGACGGCTCAACTTTTCCCGTTGAGGTCACGCCGACACTGGTTGAACTTGATCGCCCCTACTTAATCAGCGTCGCACGTGACATCACTGAAAGAAAGAAGGTGGAAACGCAATTAAAGAAAAGCGAGCAGGCTTATCGTTCTTTAGCACAAAATCTGCCGGGGTTGGTCTATAGGGTGTTTATTCAGGAAGACCTGCGCATGGAGTTCTACAATGATATGCCCTTGCAACTGACCGGTTATTCCACAAAAGAACTCAGCGGAGGAGAAGTCTGCTCCATCGACCCTTTGATTTTGAAGCAGGACAAACCGCAGGTTGTCTCCAAGGTATCCGACGCCATCAAGGAAAATCGTGCTTTTTCGGTAGAATACCGTCTCAAACACAAAAACGGTGACATCCGCTGGATGCGGGAGTATGGCAGACCGATTCAGGATGATGAGGGACTACCGCTTTATATCGATGGCTTGATTTTCGACATTACCGAGCAAAAACATACCCAAGAACTGCTCTGGCAGAACGAAGAAAAGTTCCGAGCATTGGTCGAATCCACAACCGACTGGATTTGGGAAGTCGATGAGAATGGCATTTATACCTATGTCAGTCCTCAAGTCGAGTCCTTGATCGGATATACCCCTGACGAGGTATTGGGAAAAACGCCGTTCGACTTTATGCCCGATGCCGAAGCAGAACGCATCGGAAAGCATTTTGTGGCATTGGTCGAGCATCACGCGCCAATCCATCTACTGGAAAATGTTGTTCAATGTAAAAACGGCGACTTCAAGGTCATGGAAACCAGCGGAATCCCCTTTTTCGATGAGAAAGGAAACTATGCCGGTTACCGAGGTACAGACCGGGATGTCACCGTTCGCAAGGAAACGGAACTTGCCTTGGCCGAAAGTGAAGCCACTGCGCATACGCTCATTAATGCCAACCCCGAAACCGCTATTTTGATTGACCGCAACGGAACCATCCTTGCAATGAACGATACCGCCGCAGAGCGTTTGCATAAACAAAAGAACGCCATCATCGGCACGGATATCTATACTCTGTTACCGGAAAACCTGGTCGAATCTCGTCGAAACCAAATTAATCAGGCCTTTCAGAACGGACACCCCATTCACTTTAAAGATGTCCGCGAAGGGATTCATTTTGAAACGGACCTCTACCCCATCAATAACCCAGAAGGGCAGCCGACCTCTTTGGCCATCTATGCCACCGACATTACCGAACAATTCCATCGACAAGGCACCGAACGTCTGTTAAATACCATCGACCAACAGGTTTTGGCAGGCGAGCCGATCGATAAGATCTTCAGTTATATCTGCAAAGAGATCACCCAAGTCTTCGACTATCAACATGCATGGATCGGCAGCAAGGAAAAAGATGGCCATATTGTCGTGCAAGCGGGCTCCTGCCCGCTCTGTGAATGTCAGAATCAAGCCGAAAAGGGCTTATGCTGGAATGCGCCGGACTTTAACGCCAACCCGACCAGTCTGGCCATCAATACCGGCAAAATGCAAATCCTGGAAATGGACACACCGAGCTTGGAAACCCATCAATGTGTTTCGGCTCCCGCGATCAAAACCGTTATGAGTTTTCCGCTGATCATCAACCATGAGATTTATGGGGCTTTAACCCTTTGCTCCGAACATAAATACCATATCGAGTCGCCAAATACCATCGATAGACTGTCCGGCATTGCGACTCGTATCAGTATCAGTTTGGAAAAAGCCAAAAACCAGCAACAAATGAGTCTTCTCAGTACGGCACTGGCCGCCACCGCCAACGGGATTTTAATTACCGACACCAATGGCGTGATTCAATGGTCCAATGAAGCTTTGACGCGACTGACCGGCTATCAACCGTCAGACCTGATCGGCAAGACACCGAAGGTATTGAATTCGGGTAAACAGGATGACCTCTTCTATGAAAACCTATGGAAAACCATTCTGAAAGGCGAAGTTTGGCGCGAAGAAATGGTGGATAGACGCAAGGATGGCAGCGAGCTCTATACCCGGCAAACCATTACGCCAATGCGTGACGAAAAGGGAGAACTGTCCCACTTTATCGCCGTTTTGGAGGACATCTCATCTGAAGTGGCTGCCAAAGAACAAATCGAACACATGGCGCATTATGACACCCTGACCAATCTGCCCAACCGTGCGCTATTCCAGGATCGCCTAGAAAGAGTCATTGCCCGCTCAAAACGTTATGACCAGCGTTTCGCCCTTCTGTTTCTGGATTTGGATCATTTCAAAAACATCAATGACACCCTGGGACACGATATGGGAGATGCCTTGCTGAAAGAGGCCGCTGCCCGAATTCTCAATTGCGTCAGGGAAATGGATACCGTCGCCCGTATGGGAGGCGACGAGTTTACCGTCATCCTGCCGGAGCTGAAATCGGTAGATGATGCTCACCATATTGCGCAAAGCATCATACAAGCGCTTTTGAAACCTTTCGAACTTAAAGGGGAGCCTGCCACCATCGGTTGCAGTATCGGCATCGCCGTCTATCCGGATGTCGGCAAGGATGAAGAAACGCTGTTAAAACATGCGGATACCGCAATGTATGAAGCCAAAAAACACCGTAATACCGTTCGGGTCTTTGAGGCGGCCTAGATTTGTTTGACGACGATTCCCTCGTCGATTATGATGAAATTCAAGTTCTCGAAAAATTCGCTCTGACAAGAGGTGCTAATGGATCCGCATGATTTATCCGCATTGAATACCTTGGTCGTCAATTCTCTTGAAGAACAGATTGCGGTCATCGATCAGAACGGCACCATCATTTCAGTCAACCTAGCCTGGATTAATTTCGGTGCGCAAAACGGTCTATCGGCCAAATACGGCTGGATAGGTCAAAACTACCTTAAAGCCCTTGAGCAAGCCGTGTCATCCGGCGATGTGTATGCCATAGAAGCCTACGACGGGATTCGTAACGTAATGCACCATATCCGCGACGAATTCAGTTTCGAATACCCTTGTCACAGTCCGGAGGAAAAACGCTGGTTTCTCATGCGGGTCAAGCGCCTGATCGACAATTCGAAGGATATGCTCGTCCTCTCTCATACCAATATCACTCAACGAAAGCTGGCGGAAGAACGAGCAGAACACCTTGCTTTACATGACCCCCTGACACAACTGGCAAATCGTCGCTACTTCGATCAATCGCTTCAGCGGGAAATGAAACGCAACAGCCGCAACCACACGCCAATCAGTCTGATCGAAGTCGATATCGACAATTTTAAGGACTGTAATGACCAATATGGCCATTTAGCGGGTGATCAATGCCTAATGGCTATCGGGCAGGCTCTGCAATCCTATGCTCGAAGGGCGGGAGACTTGGCCGCCCGACTCGGAGGAGATGAGTTCGCTCTTCTTCTACCCGAGACCGACTACGAACAATCTCAAGCTCTTGCTGAACAGCTGTTGGAAGCCATCCAGTCTGTTCCTATGAATTTTAAACATCATCAGGTCTCCATCAAAGCCAGTCTAGGAGTCGCCACCTTAGAACCCCATGGGCTGCTCGACCGCTCTTTCTTACTTCAGGAGGCCGACAAAGCCTTGTATCGAGCCAAAAAAACCGGGAAAAACCGAGTGGTTCACGCACAATTGCTGGATGATTGAGAAGTCCTCTCTCTGCTTGCAATCCCGCCGCCAGCGCTTGAGAATATCGAAAGATTTCTAAATTAAGGAACACCATGCGCTCTCTTCTCAGAATCATCATTCAAGACTACCGTTGGATTCACTTGTCTCTGGGGCTGTTCGGAAACATCAATTTCTTTATCGGCAGTGTACTGTTTCTTGGACAATTCGAAGCTTATCGAACTTTGGCAGTCTGGTTATTTATCGTTGGCTCCTTTTTCATGCTGATCGGCTCCATCGGTCAATTGCTATTCTACCTACTGGAAAGAACCTCGCCTCGCTCAAAGTGATCGATGGTCGACACGCGTCACATCATTGACAAGATCAGTCATTGATTCATGAACACAAATAGGCTAATATTTTCAAAGACATAACCAATTGTTATGAAGACACCGGAATCATCTCATACGAAATGATTTGGCAAGGAAGCCACTCTCGACGTCAGATTCCTTTCGACCGTTCTCAGAGTCATCAAGGAGGTGCAATGCAAACCCCCATCCCTAATCGAGCCAGTGCCGGCAGAGAGCTTGCCGAACAACTTCAGCATCTTCAAAACCGTGAAGATGTGATTATTCTGGCCTTACCTCGTGGTGGCGTTCCCATCGGTTTTGAAATCGCCAAACATTTGAATGTCTCTTTGGATTTATTGGTGGTCAGAAAACTGGGCGTTCCCAGCTACCCCGAACTGGCGATGGGCGCCATTGCCAGTGGGGATGTGCGGGTGCTCAATCCTCAAGTGCTCCACAGTTATGCAATCAAGGATGCCGATATCAAAAAAGTGGAAAACAAGGAACGGCAGGAACTGCTGCGCCGGGAACAAGCTTATCGCGATATCAGACCTTACCCGGAATTAAACGGAAAAATCGTCGTGCTGGTTGACGATGGTCTGGCGACGGGCGCCACCATGTTCGCGGCGATTGATGCAGTCAAAAGCCTGTCTCCCGCAAAAGTCATTGTGGCAGTGCCGGTCGCCCCTCCAACAACCGTCATGGCATTGGAACAAAAAGTGGATCAAGTGGTCTGCCCTATTCAGCCCGAAAACTTCAGTTCGTTGGGGGAGTGGTATGAAGACTTTTCTCAAGTCAGCGATGATGAAGTCACTTTCCTGCTAGCACAAGCATGGCATAATGAACATGCGGCGCAAAATCCGTTTTAACACAGCATGACAATTATTTTGAATTCACTCGGAAAGAAGATCGACTCTCATGGATATCTGGCAAAAAATTTTTCTTTACCTCGGCTCACTGATTGGCGCCATTTTATTGATGATTGCAATCATGATGCTGGGAACCTCTGAAAACGGTGTATTAACGGTCGAGGGCCTTAAACAGATGGCCGCACCCCTTGAATCCTTTTATGAAGTGTTTCGTTGGGTGGTTTATGTATGGCTAATCTCCGGTCTGGTGATTTTTATCCGTTTTTTACGTCGTTTCTTTCGCTAAGCTCCTGCCTGGCAGATTTCCGCTTTGACGGTATTTCCTGTGATTTTTGGGCCGACCGACAGGCACAAAAGGCTATAATTCCCCTATTGTTTTAGATTAGGTAGGACACAATGCAAATTCAATGGTATCCGGGACACATGCACAAGGCACAAAAAGAAGTGCGTGAGATTTTGCCGCAGGTGGATCTGATTATTGAAGTGCTGGACGCCCGCATCCCTTTCAGCAGCGAGAACCCCATGATCGCGGAATTGCGAGGGGATAAACCGACCATTAAGATATTCAATAAATCCGACTTGGCCGACGAAGAAAAAACTGAGGCCTGGCAAGCCTATTTCGAACAGCACAAAAACATCAAAACATTGGCCTTGAATGCCCAGCAGTCGGATCGAAAATCGCAGATATTCGACTTGATCCATAAAATGTTTCCCCGAGAAGCGGATTCAGTCAAGGTCATACATGCCTTGATTCTTGGTATTCCCAATGTCGGGAAATCGACCTTGATCAATACCCTGTCAAACCGTCCGATCGCCAAAACCGGAAACGAACCGGCAGTGACCAAAACCCAGCAACGCATCAAACTCGAAGATGGCATCACCCTGTTCGACACCCCGGGCATGCTATGGCCCAATATCGAAAATGAACACTCCGGTTATCGCCTGGCGATCACCGGTGGCATCAAGGAAACCGCTTTCGAATTGCCGGACATTGCCAGTTATGCCGCCGAATATCTGTTGAAAGAGTATCCTCAACGACTGATGGAACGTTTCAATCTGTCCGAGTTACCGTCATTGGACAACCCGATGGCCGACGTTGAACTTCTGGAAGAAATCGGCCGTCAACGCGGATGTTTGGTTGGCGGTGGCCGAGTCGATCTGGATAAGGTTTCCCGCATTCTGATTTCGGAAATTCGAGACGGCTACCTGGGCAGATTGACTTTCGAGTTACCGGAAATGATGGAAGCGGAGTTGAAACAGGTCGAAATCAAACGCGTGGAAAAAGCGGCAAAAAAACAAGCGCGGGAAGAAGCCCGTAAACAGAAAAAAAACAAACGGAATCGTCAACGATAATGCTGAGTTACCAACACGCTTACCACGCCGGCAATTTTGCCGATGTGCTCAAACACATGGTTTCCGTGGAAATCCTGCGATATCTGACCCAAAAACCGACGCCACTTTTTTATCTGGACACTCACTCCGGTGCCGGTGCCTTTAAACTCGATCGGGCGGAATCACAAAAAAACAAAGAATATGAAAACGGCATCGGGCGGCTTTGGTCACATCAAGATTTACCCCACCCTATCCCCAGCCTGGTAGAAAACTATCTAGAGGCCGTGCATGCCTTCAATGACGGGGATCGACTGGAAAGCTACCCTGGTTCTCCATGGCTGGCGCAACATATATTGCGTGCGCAAGACAGATTGTCGCTGTTTGAGTTACATCCTCGTGAGTATGAAACACTTTGCCGCAACTTCAAGCAGGATAAACGGGTTCATATTTCGCAAACCAATGGGTTTCAAGCTTGTTCAAGCCAACTTCCGCC
>JAWVWZ010000033.1:0-9539 GCA_033723505.1 Hydrogenovibrio sp. | reverse complement strand
CCGGTTTTCGAAACCACCTTGGGCTCTATTGACTTGAACAAACTGAACAAAACGCCGAAGGCAACCGATCAGATGAGTTATGACATCAACGTCAATGGAGATGCCAATAACAATAAAGACACCAATGGGGTGGGGGTTGCCGAAGCGGTTGTGCCAACAGCGACCAAACCATTGCATAACAATAACCTGGTGAAACTGGTGGATTTCCAGGACGCTACCGGCGCAACCGATGATCCTTATACCGGTTCTCCGGATTTCTCGACCAATAAGAATGTTTATGATTCTTTAGGGGGTGAGCACCGATTGACTACCAACTTCTATAAGCGTGATGTCGTATCGGTCGCTAACTCGGCGAACGATTACAATGGTGATGGGGTCAATGACAAGTACACCAGTTGGATCGTGCAATATACGATGGAAGATATGGATACTAACGGGGATTATGCAACAAGCGGTCACGTCGCAAATGCGGCAGGTCAGTTGCTGGATAACACCGGTGCGGTCGTTGCAACGCCTGCTCCAGCCGGGACAGATACGCTGGAAGGACAGATCTTCGAGTTGCGTTTCGACACTAACGGGAATCTGGTCGATGTGTTGCAGCCGAACTCGGTCAATCAGCCGGCCGGGACTAACGTTGCTAACTCTCCGTTGCCAGCCGCTGGGTGGACCTCAACAGGTAAGACTGCTAATTTGAACTGGGTTGTGGACTCTCCATTTACCGGTGCGAACGATCCGTTAGGGAATCCAAACAGCACGAATGTTAACATCAATGTCGACTTTACCAATATGACTCAGTTTGCTGGTTCCAATAACTTGCGTGGTGTGTCTCAAAACGGTTATCAAATTGGTGACTTGGTTGGGTTGAAAACCGGTTTGGACGGTGTGATTGAAGCGAACTATTCGAATGGTCGTGCGGTGCCGGTTGCTCAGGTGGCTTTGGCGAACTTTACGGATAAGAATGCGATGACGAAGCTGGGCGGACAAACCTATGCCGAGTCTTTCGGTTCCGGTACGGTTCAGGTCGGTACGCCTAACAATAACGGTTACGGTAAGATCAATTCCGGTTCCCTGGAGTATTCGAACGTGGATACAGCAGGCGAGTTGGTGAATATGATCCAGACTCAAAGAACTTATCAGGCCAGTGCGCAAGTGTTGTCAACTTCCAAGACACTGACGCAAACGATTCTGAATCTATAATCCTTCCTCTCTGGACGGCAAAAACCGGCAATACTTGCCGGTTTTTTTATGCCTATCTTCCCTAAACAGGTTATCGACCGTTTTCTGAAACCTTTAATGGTTTTTTTACCCTGACTTGGCACGTTGAGTGCTATGTATTTCCTGAAAGAAAAAAACGTCAGCTTTTTGGCAAGAGAACGTTAACACACAAGGGAAATGAAACACGACCGTTAGAGTCATCAATACAAGTTTCATTGTTTGGATCGGAACCTGAGTTCGGGTTTCGATTCTTTATTTTAGACTAGATTATCAAATTGCAAGGAAGTGCGTTATGAACCGTATGTTGTACATTGCAATGAGTGGCGCGAAAGAAGTCGCTCTGTCGCAGGCCAATAACGCCAATAATTTGGCGAATGCGAATACGGATGGTTTCAAGCAGGATTTCAATCAGTTCCGCGCTCAACATGTCGAAGGGCCGGGCTGGAATTCCAGAGCCTATTCTTTGGATGAAAGACCGGCAACCGATTTTACTGCCGGACCGGTCAAGGTGACCGGACGGAAGCTGGATGTCATGACCAAGGAAAACGGGTATATGGCCATTCAGGCTCCGGATGGTTCGGAAGCCTTGGTTCGTTCGGCTTCGATGCAAATCACGCCGGAAGGCGATCTGGTGGATGTGAAAGGTAACCCGATTTTGAGTGAAGGCGGGTCGCCGATCAATATTCCGCCGGCGAAAGCCGTCGAAATCGGCAGTGACGGTACGATTTCCTTTTTACCCGCGGATTCCAAAACCAATTTGATGGTCACTCTGGATCAGTTACGACTGGTCGAACCGGATGTCAAAAACCTGGAGAAAGGGGTGGATGGCTTTATCCGAAACAAAGGCGGGGCGTTGGATCAGGCATCGATCAAGGTGCAAAGTGGTGCCTTGGAAGGCAGTAATGTCAATACCATTCAGGCATTGACCAATATGATCGAGTTGTCCCGCAAGTATGAAATGCAAATTAAGATGATGAGTACGTCGAAAGCACATGCTCAAAAATCCGACAGTTTACTTAACCTGGCTTAGTGATAGGAGTTTAAGATGGATAGAGCGCTTTACGTAGCAAAAACCGGGTTGGAAGGTCAGTCTTTCCGATTGGCTGCCATTTCTAATAATATTGCCAATGCCAATACCTATGGTTATAAAAGCGGGCGTGCGGAATTCAACGACCTGATGTATCAGAATGTGCGTCAGCCCGGTGCCCAAGGAAACCAGAATGAAGAGAGCACTCTGCCTTCCGGTTTGCAACTGGGAACAGGGGTGAAAGCCATCGGTGTGCAAAAAATCTTTACCCAGGGGAATGCAATGATTACCGACAATCAGTTGGATGTCATGATTCAGGGGAAAGGCTTTTTAAGAGCATTGGACCAGGACGGAAATGTCTTGTATACCCGTGACGGCTCGCTGCAAGTGAATCAGAATGGTGATGTGGTCACGTCTTCCGGGTATCTGTTGGATCCGAATATCAATATTCCGACCAATATCACCGAAATTTCCATTTCCAAAGATGGCTTGGTGACCGGGCAGGAGCCGGGGAATACTCAGCCGGTTCAGTTGGGTCAAATCGAATTATCGACCTTTATCAATCCGGCAGGGTTGGAAGCGGTTGGAAACAACTTTTTCCGCGAAACACAGGCCAGTGGCGTTCCACAGGATAAAAACCCAATGACCGAAGAAGCGGGCAGCTTGTTGCAGGGCGCTTTGGAATCTTCGAATGTGAATACGGTCGAAGAATTGGTCGGGATGATCGAGGCGCAAAGAACCTACGAGATGAACTCGAAGGTGATCAGCGCGGCGGACGGCATGATGAAGTACCTCAATAATAATGTTTAAGGTCGGTTAAGGCTTTAAAACAATAAAAAAGAGGAAAGAAAAATGACCAGAAAAGACACACAGAAAAATATAAGAAACACTTTGAAACTGCTTGCCAGCGTAGGACTGTCGTCCTTGGTACTGGTGGGGTGTTCTTCGACTCCGGAAAGAATGGATAAGTTCTCTTATGAGCCGAATTATCCGATGAATATTCCGGCGAAAAACATTCCCAAAAACGGGTCGCTTTACCAGGCGGGCGAGAACATGACATTGTTCGATGATTCTCGGGCGCATAAAGTGGGTGACATCATTACCATCAACCTGCAAGAGAAGTTCAACGCCAAGAAAAAAGACGAAGCCAAATATAACAAAACCAATAAACAGAACTTCGGCTTGAACGGTCAGGCGGCAGCCGGTTCCAATGCCAGTGTCTTCGGCGGAAACGTTTCGGTACCCGGTTTGGGGAGCGGTATCGGGGTCGGTTACGGTTCTGATGGCAGCTTCAACGGGAAGTCCGATATCAAGCAGAATTCCAGCTTGACTGGTGCGATTGCCGTGACGGTTGTCGAAGTCATTCCGAACGGCAATCTGGTGATTCGAGGCGAGAAATGGATCACCATCCACGATGGCGAGGAAGTGATTCGCTTTGCCGGCATTATCCGCCCTCAAGACATTCGTCCGGACAACACGATCGACTCCGAGAAGGTCGCCGATGTGCGTTTGATCTATAAAGATACCGGTGTTGCGGGGGATATGAGTCGTCCCGGCGCGGTCACGCAATGGCTGCATAAATACTGGCCACTGTAATTGTAAAAGTTCCATAGCAACCCAGTCACCTGAACCGGTGGCTGAAAACACTTTTTTATCATACCTTATTATGCTGCCGGGCCTGCCTGGCAGATTTCCCAGTTTTTTTCTGGTCTTTGGGGGCGCTTTGCGCCCCATTTTTTTATCCGGCAGAAAGTTTCTACGCTAGGCAAGATTTAAAGCTGATCTATATCGGCCGACCTTTTTATTTCTTGAATCTTTTTTAAAATTTTTATTGCTTATGGCATGGCAAATGCTTATTTTTGGTAGATAAAAATAATAATTTTCTTACCAATGCGGGAGAAACAGATGTTTACCAGAAAAATTGCCATTTTTATGACACTATTGTTGCTTTGGAGCACCTATAGTCAAGCTGCCAGAGTCAAAGACTTGGCGGATATCGCGGGGGTGCGTACCAACCAGTTGATCGGATATGGTTTGGTGGTCGGTTTGAACGGAACGGGTGATAAAACCGCCTATGCAGATCAAAGCTTGATGAGCATGTTGAACAAATTCGGCATTAATCTGCCTGCCGGCACCAAGACCAATTCTAAAAACATCGCTGCGGTCGCGGTACATGCCGATTTACCGGCGTTTGCCAAATCCGGTCAAAGTATCGATGTGACGGTGTCTTCGCTGGGGAATGCCAAAAGTTTGCGTGGCGGAACTTTATTGTTGACGCCCTTAAAAGGGGTGGATGGTAATGTCTATGCTCTGGCGCAAGGCAGTTTGATTGTCGGCGGTTTGAACGCAACGGGTGCCGATGGGTCCAAAATCACCATCAATATCCCTAGTGTCGGCCGCATTCCTGGAGGGGCAACCGTTGAGAAAACCGTCAACTCCGGATTCGATCTGGGCAATACCATTACCTTGAATTTGAAGAACTCAGATTTCACCACGGCGACCAACCTGGTGAACGCCATTAACGCCAAACTGGGTAAAGGCACCGCCTCGGCACTGGATGCCGATTCAGTTGAAGTGATGGCGCCAAGAATGCCGAACCAGCGGGTTGCTTTCTTGTCTTTGGTGGAAAATATCGAAGTGAAGCCGGGCGTGCAAGCAGCGAAAGTTATCGTCAATTCCCGTACCGGTACCGTGGTGATCGGCAGCAATGTTCGAGTGACGGCGGCTGCCGTGACCCATGGCAATCTGGTGGTGAAAGTCACTGAAAAACCGAAAGCTTCCCAGCCGAATGCTTTATCCGGAGGGGATACCAAAGTGTTGCCGAACTCGGAGCTGAGCATCCAGAATCAAGGCACCGGCCAAATGTTTAAATTCCCGAAAGGGGTGACACTGGACGATATTGTTCAGGCGGTCAATAAAGTGGGCGCGGCGCCGGGAGATCTGGTGGCGATTCTGGAAGCCCTGAAGCAGTCCGGCGCATTGCAAGCCGATTTGATGGTTATCTAAGTTGTTGAATGAAGGATAGAGGAGAAGAAAAATGTCGGATTTTGTCTCATCCCCGGGGAATCAAATGCAAGCTTATCAGCAAATTTATGCCAACCCGAATACATTCAACGATTTGAAGCAAAAAGCGCGTGAAGATGCTCAGTCGGCCTTGAAGCCGGTTGCCGAGCAGTTTGAGGCGCTGTTTGTGTCGAAAATCCTCAAGGAGGCCGATAAGGTCAAGTTCGACGACGGCTGGCTGGATGGCGATCAGGGGAAGTTTTATAAGGACTGGTATAACCAGCAAATGGCGCAGACAGTTTCCGCTAAAGGTTCGCTGGGATTGGCCGATATGATAGTTAAGCAACTTTCACCGAAGTTGCCGTCTGTGTCTGCCGCGAATTACGAAGCGACTTTAGAACAAAAACGACATGCCGCTTCGGCGACGACACAGCAAACGACTGCGCAAACGTCAGCAACGGAGATGCCAACCACATCGGATATGCTGGCGATGAGAAAACGATAATAAGTTTGGGCAGGACGAAAGACCAGAAAAGGAAAGAATGCTATGGCTGATTTGCTAACAATAGGTTCCAACGCAACCAATACCTTTCAAAGAGCGATTCAGGTAACCAGTAATAACGTTGCCAATGTCTCGACGGATGGTTATACGCGTCAACGTGCGGACATTACCAGTAATTATGCAGGCTACCTCGGTGGTTTGATGACCGGTGGCGGGTCGAGTGTGAGTTCGGTTCAGAGAGTCTATGCGGACTATATTCAGAACCAACTGGTCACGGCAAACAGTCTGAAATCCCGTTATGACGAACAGCTTTCACTTTCCAAGCAGGTGGAAGGGGTTGTGTCCAGTAATGACGGCGGGGTGCAGACCTATCTGCAAAACCTGTTTGATGCTTTTCAAGGAGCGGCGAACAATCCGACGTCGACGGCCAGTCGTCAGCAGGTGATCGATCAGTCCACCAATCTACAGACCATGTTGGGCAATATGTCGACAGTCCTGACGGATACCCAGAACCAAACCAATAAGCAGATCAGCAGTCTGACCGATGAAATCAACAATCGCCTGGATTCGATTTACCAATTGAATAAAGAGGTGGCCAAAACGCAGACCAACGGTGGACAGCCGCCTAATGAACTTTTGGATCAGCGGGATCAGGCCATTATGGAACTCAGTAAGTTTGTTGATATCAAAACTTTCCCGCAAGACGACGGTCAGGTTTCAATTTACACGGGGAACGGCAAGTTTCCAATGTTGACCGGCAATACGGTGACGCATCTGCAAGCCGCTCGATCCGAGTTTACCAATGAAAACCGCACTGAAATTTATATGGATGTCGGTGGCGAGAGAAAAATGGTGTCCGACCAGTTTCAGCATGGACAGCTCGGCGCGGTTTTGGACTTCCGAACCAATATGCTCGACAAGTCGATGGATCAGTTGGGGGTCACCCTCAATGGTTTGGTTGCTGGAACCAACTGGCAACATTACCAAGGGTACGATATCAACGGCGATGCCGGACAGAATGTGTTCAAACCGCTGAATATGAATGCACTGGCCAGTAGTAACAATACCGGTCCGGAAGATGGTTCCAATATCGCGGTGAATTTTACGCCGGCGATTACGGCGATGGCAGGGTATAACGGTCAACCGCCTTATACGCCAGCCACGCAACCGGCAACTTATGGCGATAAAGAGGCCATTCTGAATAAGGCGAACTCGACCATCGGCGATTTTCAGGCGAGAGAATATGAAGTTCGAGTCAATGCGGCAGGGAACTATGACGTTTATGACCGAAACTCTGCGAGCTCAACGCCTTTGGCAACGGTTCCTTTCGGGACAGCAGCGGAAATTGACGGTCTGAACTTTGATTTCACCTCGGTGGCGGCGGGAACCGTGTCGACCGGCGATAAGTTTTTGCTTAAGCCACACCAGCAGATTTTATCGGACTTCCAGTCGGTTTTGACCGATCCGGATAAGTTGGCGACCCGAGGACAAAGTCCGAACGATACGAACGCCAATAATAACTTGTTGGATGAATTACCTTCACCTGCCGCGATTGGGGATAACGTCAATATGGCGAATATGGCGAACCTTGCCGACAAAAAACTGTTGTATTCGGATGCATCGGGTAATCCATCGATGACGATTTTGGATGGTTATTCCAAGATGTCTTCCAGTGTCGGGGGGTATGTGCAGGGCACGCAAACTCAATTGACCGCACAAGAGAATGTGTTTAAACAAATTTCGGATCGACGCGAAAGTATGTCCGGTGTCAGTTTGGACGAAGAAGCTGCAAACTTGGTAAAATACCAACAGGCCTACCAAGCTTCGGCCCAAATTATCCAAACGTCACAGTCACTTTTTCAGACATTGATCGGGTCCATGAGATAGGGCGTTAGCATAGGAATGCAATTATGAGAGTTTCAACCAGCCAATTTTATTCGCAAAGTTATTCTGCCATCGCCAAGCATCAAAATTCAGTGATGCAGATTCAGGAACAGATCTCATCTGGTAAACGCGTTAATCGACCCAGTGATGATCCGGTGGCCACCAGTCAGATTAATTCGTTGAACAAAACCATCGACAGTCTGGCGCAATTCAAGAAAAACGGCGATTACGCAAGATCCCAGTTGTCTCTGGAAGAAACCCAGATCACTTCTGCGGTGGATGCGGTTCAACGTGCACGTGAGCTCTCCTTGCAGATGATGAACGACACCTATAGTGCCAAGGATCGTCAGTCGACGGCAAAAGAAGTCGGACAATTGATCGATCACCTGTCCAGTCTGATGAACAGTACCAACTCCGAAGGGGAGTTGATTTTTGCCGGTAACAACGTGAATGCGAACGAGGCTTTTGTCGTTGATGCGGCCAACTCGGCTGGTCTGCAGCCTGGCAACCAGTTTTTAGCCTATATCGGCAGTGCCAATGCCGGTGCCGCTTATGATGTCCAGGCCAATTATGGCGCTCGTTTTGTCCAGATCGGCTTTGATGCCAATCATAAGGCGAATGCCGACGACAAAGGCGATGCCAGTCGTGTTCGAATTACCGATAAAGGGTCTTCTGTCTTTAACATTCCCGGCGCAACCTCTTTGCCGGCAGGTGTCGATCCCAACCTGGTCAATGTTCTGGTTCAACTGAAAGATACCCTGGATCAGGGGCTGCAACCTTCCGCAGCGATTGGTGATGATTTGCAAGCAGGCATTAAACAGATGGCCAAGCAGTTGGCTGAAATCGGTGGGCGTCAGAACCGCATCGATTCCCAAGCCACTGCCAGTGATTCCTACTCCATTACGATCAAGGAGCGCTTGTCGAACCTTCAGGATTTGGATATGGTCAAAGGTATTACCGATTTGACCACTAAGCAGAATGCGTTGCAGGCCGCTCAGCAGGTCTTTTCCAAAGTGCAGGGGATGTCACTGTTCAACTATCTGAAATAAAATCCTTCAGGGGAATGCCTTCGAAAAAAGGTCGATCCTTTCCTAAGATTTAAAATTAAAAAGCCAAACCTCGTTTTTGGCTTTTTATTTGCTATCCTATTTGCCGTAGTCTTATTTTTAACGGAGTTTTGACAGGAATCGGCATGTCGCAATCCAAAACGCTATTTTATCTGATCTTGGCAACGGTCATTTTGCTGGGCGCAAGCAGCAGTTTCTTGACCCTGTTCCAGCATTGGGTGATCGCGCAATCCAGTGCGTCCGAAACTCAGCAACCTCCTGTTGCAGAGCCGCTGGGGCCGCCATTAAGCAGTATTGGCATCCGAACCATTATCAGCACACCGAAAAAGACGGTTGAGACTTCTGTTTCAACACCGGTTTCGAAAGCGGTCGCTTATACGGCGCCTTCCAATCCGCAAGCGGTTGAAGCAATGCCCAGTTTGCCACAGACGCAACCGGAGGTGCCTTCCCCTGTCGCTCGCAAGGCCGTCTTGACGTCGGTCACCCCACAGGTGGAACCTTCTAAAAAAACCGTTAACCGACAACAGCCGGCATTAGTGGTTTATCCGGATGAATTGGTGATCGAATTTCCTAAATCCCTGGCGACCCTGACCAATATCAAAAAGGCGGTCAGCCGTTTGTTGTTGTCGAAACGTCCCTTGCAAGAATATGATCTCTTATCGAACCGCAAGTTGGATCTTCGCCACCGTCCTTATTTTTATCGCAAAGTGCTGGATCAGTTCCGCAATCCGATCCGTTATCCCAAGCAAGCCTATCGTTATGCCGATTACTTGATTGATCATGGCAGTGAAGAACTGGACGACGAAGAAGGTCGTTTTATCGCCATTCACATCCCGCTGGT
>JAWVWZ010000032.1:0-9539 GCA_033723505.1 Hydrogenovibrio sp. | reverse complement strand
TTGATCGTGGCACCGCCGAAGTCCGGTAAAACCGTCATCCTTCAGCAAATCGCTCAGTCCATTGCGGAAAACCATCCGGAATGCTATTTGATCGTACTTCTGATCGACGAACGTCCGGAAGAGGTGACCGAAATGCAACGTACCGTTAAGGGCGAAGTCATTTCATCCACTTTCGATGAGCCGGCAACACGTCACGTGCAAGTTGCGGAAATGGTCATCGAAAAAGCCAAACGCCTGGTCGAGCACAAAACCGATGTGGTCATCCTGTTGGATTCCATCACCCGTCTCGCTCGAGCTTACAATACGGTCGTGCCTTCTTCCGGTAAGATCCTGACCGGGGGTGTGGATGCCAACGCACTTCATCGCCCTAAACGTTTCTTCGGTGCGGCACGTAACATCGAAGAAGGCGGGTCTTTGACCATTATCGCCACGGCGCTGGTCGATACCGGCTCAAGAATGGACGAAGTCATTTTCGAAGAGTTCAAGGGAACGGGGAACATGGAACTTCACTTGTCTCGCAGTATTGCTGAGAAGCGCACCTTCCCGGCAATTAATATCGAGAAGTCCGGTACGCGTAAGGAAGAGTTGCTCACCACGCCTGAAGAGAACCAGAATATTTGGATTCTTCGTCGTTTCCTTCATGGTCTGAACAATGAAATTGATGCCATCGAAACGCTGATAGACCAAATGAAAGTCACGAAAACGAATGAAGAGCTTTTCATGTCAATGAAACGCTAAATAAAAAGCAGGCGGCGAATTTCAGTCATCCTAATCGGTTGATTTTATATAAATAAACCTGAAATTCGCTTGCAATTTTATTTTTTAGCTCTATAATTTCGCTTTCTTTTTTAAATTAACGAATGGACCGTCACTATGCAAGCAGGCATTCATCCAGAATACAAAGAAGTCGTTTTCCAAGACATTTCAACTGGGGAAACTTTTTTAACTCGTTCAACGATTGAAAAGACTTCTGGCGAGACCATCACTTTAGACGGTAACGAATACCCACTAGTTCGTATTGAAGTATCTAGTGCTTCACACCCTTTCTACACAGGTAAGCAAACACTTGTGGATACTGAAGGTCGTGTTGAAAAATTCCGTCAAAAGTACGGTATGCGCAAATAATCGATTTCGAATCGATTCAAAAGGCCACTTTATGTGGCCTTTTTTATTTCTCCCTCCCCAGGAACGGACGCTCAAGCTGGCTTAACCCTTGCTTTAGTCTTCACGGCCATCGGGCTCAGAACAATCTAATTAGAGTTTGAGTTCCGAATATGCCTTGGTTAATATCTTATTCAATTTCAGATTTGGTTTTTGATGACTATGAATAAACTGCATTCTTCACGCCCGATGACACTGTTGCTGTCTCTGTGCCTGATTCTTTTACCCGCACTGGTTCTAGCAGACGATTGTGCACCGAAAAACATCTCTCTGTGGGCCAAAGCCAGCTTTGCATTGAGTGGTGACAGCGTGATTATCCAAAACCATCGTTACCGCCTGATCGGTGTCCGCGCCCCTCAGATCGAGAAAAAGCAAAAATTCTACACCCGTGGACAGCCTTTGGCGAAGCAGTCTCAGGATTATCTGAACCGGCTCCTTGCCAACCACGATATGCAAATCGGCATCGAATACGACCAACGGAAACAAGATGACTTTAACCGCGGCCTGGCGCACCTTTTCGTCAAAGGGAAAGACGGCCAAATCCTGAATCTGCAACGATTGATGCTCGCCTCAGGCTATGCACTAGCGGAATCCGAGAAACCGAATTTCCTGCACCAGAAATGCTACTATCGTGCCGAGAAACAGGCCAGGGAACAAAACCTCGCACTTTGGAGTCTGGTCAAAAAGTATCCTCAATTACACTTCCCGATTGCCCCTTCCAGTGAAATCACCACTCAAGATGAGGGATACCATATCTACAAGGGTAAAATCCTTTTGGTCAAAAAGAGTTCAAACAACTACATCCTGAACATGGATACCACCGGCATCCGCGTCCGTCGAGCAGATTGGGACAACTTCGATTTCGATCAACTCAAATCGTTGGAAGGCAAGACCATCGAAGCCAGAGGAACAGGGTTCTTATACAAGGGCGCGATGTTTGTCAAAATTCAGTCTCCTTACGCCATCAACCTGCTCAACCCGGTTAATGACGCAAATCAATAAAAATCAACGCTGAATAAAAGGTTTTTTCGACGGATTTTCGACGAATCCGTTAGAATATGTGTTTTGATTTTTGAAGGAGCTGTTATGGCAGATTTACAAAACGATCGTTTTTTGCGCGCACTTTTAAAACAACCCGTGGATCGCACCCCCGTCTGGATGATGCGTCAAGCCGGTCGTTATCTGCCAGAATACCGCGCAACCCGCAAACAAGCCGGGTCGTTTATGGACTTGTGCCGTAACAAAGAACTGGCTTGCGAAGTCACCTTACAGCCACTGGAAAGATTCCCGCTCGATGCGGCTATCCTGTTTTCCGATATTCTGACCATTCCCGATGCAATGGGACTGGGGCTTCGCTTTGAAACTGGAGAAGGGCCGGTTTTCGACAGACCGGTGCGAACACTGGCGGATGCAAAAAAACTTTACGTGCCAGACATGGGATCGGATCTAGGCTATGTGATGGACGCGGTCAGCACCATCCGTAAAGCATTGAACGGGCGAGTGCCTTTGATCGGCTTTTCCGGAAGTCCTTGGACTCTGGCCACCTATATGGTCGAAGGTGGTTCCAGCAAGACCTACTCAAAAATCAAAGCGATGATGTATGATGAGCCGGCAACTTTGCATCATATTCTCGATGTGCTGGCGGACTCGGTCATCGCCTATCTAAATGCCCAAATCGAATCCGGTGCACAAGCCGTTCAGATTTTCGATACTTGGGGCGGCGTATTGACCCCGAGAGACTATAAAGAATTCTCTTTACGCTATATGGCTAAAATCGTCGATGGACTGAAACGTGAAAACGAAGGGCGCAAAGTGCCTGTTATTCTGTTTACCAAAGGCGGTGGGCAGTGGCTTGAAGCCATGGCGGAAACCGGGTGCGATGCCCTTGGGCTTGATTGGACAACCGATATCGATAACGCCCGCGCACGCGTCGGTGATAAGGTTGCTTTGCAAGGCAATATGGATCCGAGCATTCTCTATGCTTCTCCAGAACGTATCCGTGAAGAGGTTGCGACGATTCTGGCGCAATATGGACAAGGATCCGGTCATGTCTTCAATTTAGGACATGGGATCCATCCAGAAGTTGATCCTGAGCATGCCGGGGCTTTCATCAAAGCCGTGACAGAGCTCAGCCCAAAGTACCACTCGTAACAACTCAATATACTCCATAAAAAAGCCCGGAATCTCCGGGCTTTTTTATGGGATAGAGTCTGCAAAGGAAGCGCTAATCGTCGAGATTCAGGTTTCGGGCAAATTCCATTGCCTGCAAATACATCTGCGACACTTCGGTGGCCGTCAAACCTTCCGGCAATTCAAAATCGGTTTTCCCGGCTTCAATCGCTTTGACCATA
The DNA here is from genome assembly GCA_033723505.1 of Hydrogenovibrio sp. Classification (GTDB taxonomy): domain Bacteria; phylum Pseudomonadota; class Gammaproteobacteria; order Thiomicrospirales; family Thiomicrospiraceae; genus Hydrogenovibrio. Next base: position 6,027 of record JAWVWZ010000032.1, on the reverse strand, counting down.
TCTAAAGCACAGCCCAGTGACCCGTCTCGGTTCATCAACGCCTGTTTAATCTTAGGATCAAAACTCAGTTCTGCCAACAGCGTTTCCAAAGGTGCATCCATCACTGCGTCTAAAGTCGAAAACAATCCAACGGTAAAATAACTGTCTTTGGAAAAATCGCCGATCTTTTCACCGAGCAACTCACAGAATTTGGCACGGATAAGCGATGTGATAAACAATTCCGACGGTTTGTCATCGGCCTCGGACAATACCAACATGCTGGCCCAGCTTTGCAATCGGTTCAAGCCAAACCGCAACACGGCATCATGAATCGAGGTGATGTGATGATGCCCCCCCGATGCCGAACTCATCTTTAGCAGTTTTTGACTCATCGATACATCATGACTGATGATTTGCGTCAGCTTGTTCATCTCAATATCGGGATCATAAACACTCGATAAAAACCGTAGAATCGGAATCTTATTGGCAGAAAGGCTTTTGCCCTTGAGGATTTTCGGTTTGGAAAAGAAATAGCCTTGAAAGTAATCGAAGCCTAATTTCTGACAGAACTCAAATTGCTCCCGGGTTTCGACCTTTTCCGCCAGCAACTTGACACCTTTAGCCTTTAACGCCGGCACATGTTCCATCAGCTTTTTGGGGCCGGCTTCCAAAATATCGACCTTGATAATGTCGGCATAAGCCTCAAAGCTTGCCATTGTCGGGTGGAAAATATAATCATCCAGAGCAATGGTAAACCCATCATTCCGCAATTTCTTTAAGGCATCAAACATGGCGGGACTGGGTTGAACGTCTTCCAGTACCTCAATCACCACCTGCTTTCTCGGAAAAAATGGTCGATTCTCTTTGAGCAGCAAGCCTTCAGTGAAATTGATAAAGGCCTTGTGGTCTCCGACCACATTCGACAACCCCATATCCCCAAACAGGTTCATAATAACCTGGGCGGTAGCGCTGTCCCCGCCTAGCGGCATCCCGGCACGATTCTCGTCTCCGCTGCGAAACAACAACTCATAAGCATAGACTTGGGTGTGGGTATCGAAGATTGGCTGACGACCGATGTAGATATCAACAAGCTGTGCCATAATTATTGTCTTTTGAGGTTGGTCGCCGAGGATAACGACTTAAGTCGGATAATAGTTATTCTCTCATTATCCGACCAATGCTTTCAGGAAGTCAATGCCATTTATTTGACGGCGCTGAATTCCTCTGGCATCTCAATGTCTTCGCCACTGAAAAGGAATTTTTGCATTTCTTCTTTTAAGAAATTCTGGGCTTTTGGATCCAAGCTTGAAAGGCGGTACTCGTTGATCAGAATGGTTTGTTGCGCCAACCATTGCTTCCAGGCCTCTTTGGAAATGTTGTCATAAATTTTCTGACCCAGTTCGCCAGGGAAAGGCGGAAAATCTAATCCTTCTAACTCTTCACCCATTTTTGCGCAATGTACGGTTCTTGACATAATCTTTCTCCACGAATTGAATGATTTTTCGAACGGGTGCCGGCAAGCCGGTTTCGGCTGCCTCATGAATTGCCATCCATTTTCCCGTCATATTAAGCATACTCTCCACTTCCAGAATGATGGGTTCAATCATCAAATGATAGTGGGTGAAAGTATGTTTGAACTGAGTCAATTTTAACAAATCCGCTCGAGAGGATAATGACGATTGCTCACTATTTCCTTCCGCCGCGGCCAACCCATTCAATAACGTCAGCAAGGCTTGTTCGTCTTCGAATTGAGGCAAACTCCATAGTCCGCCCCAAATGCCTTGTTGTGGCCGCTTCTGCAGAAAAATTCGACGACGGGCATCAAGCGCCACCAGCAGAACAGTATGCTTGGTCGACTTGTGTTTTTTCGGTTTGGGGAATGGAAACTCGGAAACTCGCCCTGTCGACTTGGCGGCACATTCGGATTGAACAGGACATTGATCGCATAAAGGTCGCGACCGTCTGCACAAGGTCGCACCCAAATCCATAATCGCCTGAGTATAGTCAGCCACTCTATCGGCTGGCGTCAGCGCATCCGCTCGTTGCCATAAGCGTGCTTCCGTCGCTTTCTCTCCCGACCAGGATTCTACTGCATCATAGCGGCAGAGCACTCGCTTGACATTGCCATCCAGAATCGGTGTCCTCACACCATAGGCAATCGATAGAATCGCGCCGGCAGTGGAGCGCCCAATGCCCGGAAGACTGACAATCTCATCATAGGTTCTGGGAAAGTCGCCGTTGAAATCGGACAGAATTTTTTTCGCCGCCTTATGCAGATTCCGACCTCTTGCATAATACCCGAGACCGGACCAATGTGCCAAAACTTCATCTTGAGAGGCTTCCGCCAAAGTTTGTATATCCGGGAAGCGGGTCATAAACTTTTGGAAATAGGGAATGACCGTTTGAACCTGGGTTTGCTGTAGCATGATTTCCGATACCCAAACCCGATAAGGGGTCTTGTTACTTTGCCAGGGCAAGTCATGGCGGCCATGGAGGTCAAACCAAGCCAGCAGGGCATCGGAAAAGAACGAAATCGGGGAGGTCGGGTTTGACATTTTCATCTGAGGCTTTTTGCTATAATATCCATTCCACCACGCAAGCTCTTGGCATGCGTGACGACTGATTCAAAATAAGTTTATTGTACTAAACCAGATGACAGAAGACACTCAAACAATGCCGTCCACATCGGAAACCCAGACGACCGAAGCCGCTCATAAGAAACCCAGCGTAAAGCAACGAATCAAAAGTTTCGTTTTACGCCAGGGGCGTCTGTCGCAAGCTCAACAGCATGCAATCGACACGCAATGGCCTCTTTTTGGCCTGGAGCTCAAGCCGGAGCTTCTGGACCTGAAAGCCACCTTCGGCCGAGAGGCGGACACCATCGTCGAAATCGGTTTCGGTATGGGGACCAGCCTGGCGGCCATGGCGGAAGCCAACCCTGACAAGAACTATATCGGAATTGAAGTTCACCGTCCTGGTGTCGGAGCTTTGTTGAAATTAGTCGCTGAAAAGGGTCTGACCAATATTCGCGTTTTCAACGACGATGCCGTCGAAGTTTTGGCGCAAAGAATTCCCAAAGATAGCCTTGCGGCGGTTTATCTGTTCTTTCCCGATCCCTGGCACAAAACCAAGCATAAAAAGCGACGAATTCTGCAGGCGCCCTTTGCCAGAACCATTGCGAGCCACCTCAAAAAAGGCGGCCACTTCCATATGGCCACCGACTGGGAAGATTACGCCCAGCATATGATGAATGTCATGAGTGCGGAGACCGACTATACCAATATCGCCGGCGAGGGACAGTACACGCCTCGTCCGGAATACCGTCCCTTGACGAAGTTTGAGCAACGCGGTCATCGTTTGGGCCACGGGGTTTGGGATCTGATTTTCGAAAAGAAGTGATGCCCGCCTGGCAGATTCTGGAGCGACATTCTGTCGCCTCAAAATCCCATTGTTCCAATTCAGCGTTGTCCGAAAAGCTGCTGTAACCCTTTTAAAAGTTTCTGCTGATTACCCCGGCTCTGTAACAGCTTATTCAAATCCACCTGCCACTGAATCTCACCTAAAGGGCCTTTCAAGTAAACCGGCACCTCCAGTCCTTTCAGCTTTTGCAACGATGCCGGCGGCTTACGATAAGTGGTATACAGATGCCCTTTCACCTCGCCTTTCGGCAAATTCAAAGTCCCCACGCCAATACTGCTGAAACGCTCGCTGTTGAGATTGAGTTTCTGCGCGGTAAAGATCCCTTTAGCAATTTCACCTTCCAGCTTTAATCGATCAAACTGTGTCGAATCCTTGGCGGAAGAACTTCTCCCTGCCAACAGCTTATTCAGATCCATCCCCTGGTATGCACCATTTTGCACCTGAGCTTCGAAATACCCGCTCATATTCTGCTTCAAAAGATGTCCGTTGACGCCGGCAGTTCTTAAATCGAAATGACCGTTGTAGGTTCCGCTCAAGTGTTCATTGCCCCAGCCGTCGGTCAACATCGGTTGAAGTTGGACCTTCTCCACCCGGCCGGACCAAAGATATCTCGGAGTTTTTCCGGTGACATCGATGGTGAGCTTAGACTGAAGTTGACCTTGATATAGCTTGGCATCCAAAGGCGCCAAATCCAAACGTCCTTTGTCGGCCAACAGCGTGATCGAAGCATCCTCAAAAGCCAAATTCCAGGCTTTCAGACGACCAAAATGCAACTTTCCTTCCGCCTTCATCTCTCTTAAAGTCGAAATCGGCAATGCCAAAGGCAAATAGGTTTGGGTCAGTTTCGCCTTAGGCGGGGGTTGTCGTTTCGGCACAGAAGCTCCTGCCTTCTGTTTTTCCAGCTTACGCGCTTGCCAAGCTTTTTTGCGTTCTTCGGCGATGGCCTGATATTTGTCCAGGTCCAACTGATCGACGTTCAAGTCAAAATGGGTACGACTCAGTCCGTCGTTTTGAATTTGACGCAGCAGTTTACCGGTAATATGGCTCTGATCGAGTACCATGTCGATATTTTTCAATGCCAGCTGATTGGCTGAATGTTCCCAATCCATATTCAGCGTGACTTTGGACAAGGCCCATTTATGAACAAATTTTGGCGTCCGAATGCCGGAATGGCGCAGCCACTTTCTCAATTGAATGTTCTTCGATTCAATATGACCGCGACTATGCGACTGAGATCCGAAGTCATAAGACATGTCCAATTTCAATGAACTGTCCAAAGACTTCAACACCGCCGATTTCACCTCGAGTTGGTTGGTCTTCATATTTACCGAAAACAAGGACCCGTTGGACTCCACTCTCACTTCCGGCAGTTTGAAGCGATCCGGCAATTTGGTCACCAGCGTCCCCTGCCAATTCATCGCTTTCCAGGATTTGAAGTGTTGAGCAATCTCCAATTGGTGAGAAAGTTTCACATGAAACTTGGCTTTATTGCGATTACTGGAAAAATCAAATTCGGTAATGACGTTGAAAGGCGTATTCGGCGCCAGGTCGAATGCCATCATATCGAAGTCTTGCAATTGATACTGATGCTGGTTCAGCAAGTTGGTCCAATTCAGCTGTGCATTTTGCAGGATGAGGCTTCGGAGCTGCCAGTCCTCTTTATCATCCACGGCCTTGAGGTTCGCTTGGTTTTTGACCACCGGCACATAGGCCACCGAACGCAACCCTTGTTTAAGAGGAGCACTGAAACCGGCTAGATTCTGAAAAAATTGCCAATTCCGCTGACCGCTCTGGTTGGTAATCAAGTTTAACGTGGGCTGTTCGATTTCCAGGCCCTGTATACTCAGCTGACGGTGAATAAACAAATCCCATAGCGACAGTTCCAGTTCGACTGCTTGAATATCGGCTAAATCCTTCTGGCTGTCGAACCCTTTCGGGTTTTTCACCTCAAGCTGTTTTGCGGACATCACGAACGGGATCACCGAAACCTCGATGGCACCATTGATCTTTAAGCGATGACCGGTCTTTTCTAGAAATTCTTTTTCAATGGTCGGCTTATACTGGTTGAAATCAACAAATTGCATCGCGCCCCAAAAGCCCAAAAACACCACCACCGGCAGCATCAAAAAGACCACAAAAATGCGCCTGAACCATTTAAAAAACGGATGTCTGTCGGCATAACGAGAAGGTTTTCGCGAACCGTCCTGTGGTGCTGAATGCTCTACAGGATGATCATGCGTCTCCGAGAGGGGTTGGTTTGATGGCGTACTCATAACTTATCTCAAATTCATTCGTCGGTCTTCAGTCGTTCAGGTCAGAAAAACCTGCAAAACATCGTTTAAAAAAGTTTGTCCCAATGGGGTTAATTCTAGATGATTCTCTCGAACCACTGCCCATTTTTTTGCTTCCAACTCGGCCAGAGAATCTTCGATGTCGGAAAGCGGCAACCCGGTTCGCCAGCTAAACAGCGACAAATCGAATCCTGCTTGGAGCCTTAAAGCATTCAACATAAACTCGAAACGCGCTTCTTCTTCGCTGACTTGGATCACTTTGCCCATTTTGCCTTCTTCAATCATCCGGATATAGCCTCCCGGAGAAGCCGGCATCTGCGTCCGCAAGATCTTCGCT
>JAWVWZ010000031.1:0-9686 GCA_033723505.1 Hydrogenovibrio sp. | reverse complement strand
GGCAAGGTGCGGTTCCAGGCTTTGATTTGCAGAAATGCTTTGTGAAGCACCCATAGACCGATCTTAATGATTTGTCGGCCTTCTTCCGCCACCGGGATGAATTTGGAGGGGGAGACCAGTCCCAATTCCGGGTGGAACCAGCGAATCAGGGTTTCGGCGGAAATGGTTTTGCCGGTTTTATCGACCTGCGGCTGGAAGTAAATCTGGAATTCTTCGTCCAGTTCCGAGTGGTTCAGGGCCTCGATCAACTCCAGGCGCTTCTGCGCTTTTTCAATTAATTGAGTTTCGAAGAGGTAGACCTGATCGCCGCCTTGCTTTTTGGCTTCATACATGGCCATATCGGCGAAGCTGGTAATCTGGTCGGCGGCGTAGTCGGCGTTTTCCTCGAAGGGAAACAGACAGCTACCGATACTTGCCGAGGTATGCACCGATCCTCGCTCGATGTTGTAACGACCGTTGACGGTTTGTAGCAGCTCGTTCGCCAGGGCGGTGATTTCCTGCAACGCAAAAAAGCGTTCCTGAGTTGTCGAATGGTAAAGGACTGCGAAATTACTGCCGTCCAGTCTCGCCAAGGTCGATTGGTCGTTGAGGCGCTGTTGCAATTTTTCCGCCACCTGCACCAGCAGGTCGTCACCGGCGCGATGACCGAAAGTATCATTGATGATTTTCACACCATCCAAACCGATATAGAGCAATGCATGAAAGGTTGCATCGTCTTTGGCACGCTCGATCGCTTCACCGATTTCTTCATGCAGGCGGGTTTTGTTGGCCAGTCCGGTCAGGCGATCGTAGTAGGACAGCTTATTGATTTCGGCATGGGCGTGCTCGATATCGGTCATGTCTTGAAGTACGCCGATAAAGTGTTCAATATTATTGTGCGGGTCTACCAGCATTGAGATGCTCAGGACAGCCTTGAACTGGGCTTCCGACTGCGAAAAGATGTCGACTTCCCCGGTCCAGTGGTGTTCGTTGAGTAGGGTCGACATGACATGATCGAAAGGCACCTTGAAAGACACTTGTTTCTTCAGCCAGTCAATATAGGTCAGCGACGATAATTCTTGGGCGCTCAAGCCGGTCAGGGCCAAAAAGGCGTTGTTTGGTTGGGCGATAAAACCGCTGGCATTGGTGATGAACTGGCCGGAATAGTTGGCGGCCATCAGTTTCTGATGGGCGATCTGCTGTCTTTCCAGCGTTTTGTCAGCAAGGGTCAGTAACAAATGCGGCTGCTGGTTGAATTCGATGATATTCAATTGCAATGCGACCGGGATGGAAAACGCCAAGGTTGAAGATTTTAGCCAGAGTTGCGGCGAGAAATGAATGTCGCCCACGTTTTGCGAACAGCTTTCAAACCAGTTCAACAGGTTGAAGCGCACCCCTTTACGTTTTTGGCTGTAGAGACGGAAGTCATTGAGTGGATCCTGGTGGTGACGAATGTCCGGGTCGTATTGCTCAATGATCTGATTGAACAGAACCACCTGATAATCCTTGGAGAACAGAATCACCCCCTTGTCGGAAAGGTTCAGGATCTTCAAGGTATCATCAATTGAAAAAGCCTGTTGATGTAAGCTTTTTTCAGGTGACTGTTGGCTCATCTCGTCATCATAATGTGGTTAGCGAATAACACAATCTTATCTTATTTAGCCGTAGAGTGGAATGAATAAAATCGGTTCGGAGCGATTAAATAGCCCGGCGAAACCGGCATTAATGTTTCAGGAAGCGTTCGGCAAATTCCTCACCTGGCAAGGGTTTGCTGAAATAGAAGCCTTGTAACAGCACTTTGGTGTAGCGTTGCTTGAAAAACTCGGCCTGTTCAATGGATTCGATGCCCTCGGCCACCACCTGCAGGTCCTTGCTTTTCGCCAGATTGATAATGGTGTCGATAATTGCGATGTCTTCGGCACTGTTAGGCGCATTGAAAACAAAACTCTTGTCGATTTTGAGTTCCTGAATCGGCAGTTTCTGGAAGTAGCTCAGAGACGAATATCCGGTGCCGAAATCGTCAATGGAAAATTTGTAGCCCATCTCTGTCAAGGCATCGATTTTGCGCAATGCCAGTTCCATTTCCGAAATCAGAATGCCTTCGGTGATTTCCAACGTAATCAGTTCCGGGTTCACACAGGTCTGCTCCTGCATTTCACGAATATGGGCGACGAAATTGGTTTCGTGAAACTGTATCGGACTGATATTGATCGACAGGTTTTGAATGCCGTATTCTTCGTGCCATTTCTTCGCTTGCAGGAAGGCCTGTTGAATAATGTGTTCGCCGATCTTCAGAATCTGACGGCCGTCTTCGGCAATGGGGATAAAACGCGAAGGGGAGATCAACCCCAGTACCGGGTGTTTCCAGCGAACCAGGGTTTCCGCCGACACTAACTCTTCGTTCAAATTAAACTGCGGTTGGAAATAGAGTTCGAATTCTTGGTCGACCTTCGCCTTGTTCAAGGACCTTTCCAGTTCATGGCGATCCTGGATTTCCTGAGACAGAGTCATGTCGTAAAAACTGACCCGGTTACGCCCTGAATTTTTCGATTGGTACATCGCCAGGTCGGCAAAACTGATGATTTCTTCCGGCGTTTCCTGCATTTTTAATGGAAAGCAGCAGATGCCTACGCTGACCGAGTTTTTGACGGTTTGGTCGAGGATGTCATAATCGTGCCCGAGCGCATCAATGATCTTATTACTCAGCGTCAAGGCATGCTGGGCGGCGACGTCCATATTCGGCGCGTCCATATGGGTGAGAATGACAAATTCGTCCCCCCCCAGGCGGGCAATGGTGTCTTCCGCTCTCAGGGTTTCTCGAAGTCGATGAGCGGTCATTTTCAGCAGTTGGTCTCCGGCGGCATGTCCGAAAGCATCGTTGGTGCTTTTAAAGCGATCCAGATCGAGGAACATCAACGCACTGAAGGTTTTATTGCGGGTGTGGTGCAGCATGGCATGTTCGAGATGTTCCAGTAACAGGCGTCGATTCGCCAGTCCGGTCAGTTCGTCGTAGAACGCCAGGTATTCCACTTCCGCCTGGGCTTGCTTGATGTCGGTGATGTCTTGCAGGGTGCCGACGTAACATTCGATATTCCGTTGATCATCGGTGATCATCGAGATGCTCAGCACCGCATGAAAGACGGTTTCCGCATTCGGGTGAACCTGGACTTCTCCACTCCAGCGTCCATCTTCCAGCAGGGTTTTGAGGAGTTCCTCCTCACTGGTCTTCAAGGTCAGTTGCGATTGCATCCAGGCCAAAAGCGTCATGGATTGCAACTGTTCCATCATTAACCCTGTATAGGCGGTGAAAGCGACATTGGGATGGGTGATATAGCCTTTGTCATTGGTGACGAACTGCCCGTCGAAGCTGTTGAGCGCGGCATTCAGAATCCGTCGTTTCTGGTCGGTTTCGGTTTGCAGGCGGCGGTCGTAAATCATCAGCAGAACCGCGGTCAGGCGATGTTCATCGTCATAAATCGGCTTGGTCGACAGTAGTAGCGGTCTTAACGGGTGCAAGGTGTCGATTCGAAGCCAGGCGAAGTGTTCTTTCGGGTGATGAGACACGCGGCGCGAGTTCTGGATCAGCCAGTCTTTCAGTTTGAAGGCCAACGTTGCTTTTTTGTTTTTGAAAACTTCGATGTCTTCAAAGAAGTGGTCGGCATCATTGAAAAATTCCAGCAAAGATCGCGCTTGCGGATTGATAACCTGTATCGATAGGTCTGGGTTGAAGACGATGATGCCATCATGGATGGATCTGATGATATCGTCTTTAAGTTGCCGTTCCTGCTTTAAATCAGAGACCACTTCGGCGAGATGTTTTGGCTGTTCGCTGTCGTTAAATTGCATGAATATGGATATTGGAAAACTCTATAAAAAGGCTATTTACCGTAAATGACGGAAGGTAACCAGGTTGCGATTCCTGGCCAGATAGCAAGCAAGATCAGTACCGATATTTGGATGCCGATAAACGGGATCACGCCTTTGTAAATATCCAGGGTTTTGACTGATGCCGGAGCGACCCCTTTCAAATAGAAAAGCGCGAAGCCGAAAGGAGGCGTCAGGAAAGCGGTTTGCAGATTGATGGCAATCATAATTCCCAGCCAGATAGGATCAATGCCCATCATCAGCAGCACCGGAGCGACCACCGGGACGATGACATAAGTGATCTCAATAAAGTCGAGGAAGAAACCTAAAACGAACATCAGCACCATGACGATCAAGACGGCAGTGAACGCCCCTCCGGGTAAATCGGTTAAAAAATGTGATATCAGTTCGTCTCCGCCCAATCCTCTGAAGGTCAAAGAGAAAAAGGCTGCACCAATAAAAATCAAAAAGATCATACTGGTGACCTGTAAGCTGCTGCGCATGACGTCCTGAATCACCGTCAGGCTAAGACGTTTTTTCATCAGCGCCAATAACATGGCGCCGAGTGCGCCTAAAGATGCCGCTTCAGTCGGAGTTGCAAATCCGCCGAGTATTGATCCCAGAACCAGTGCAATCAGCGCCAGTGGCGGCAATAAGCTGTAGATGATCCGTTTTCCGAGGCCGGGGGGTGTCTCATGGCGTTCAATTGCCGGAACCGTTTCCGGTTTGAAAACCGCCATGGCGAATACGTAGAGCATATAAAGCACGACCAGCAACATACCCGGAAAAAGGGCGCCGATAAACAGGTCGCCGACGGAAAGCGGTTCCGGCGAGAAAATGCCCTGATTCAGCTGCGCCTGTTGATACGCCGAAGACAGCACGTCTCCCAGCAAAATCAGAATAATTGACGGCGGAATGATCTGGCCCAGCGTCCCCGAGGCACAGATGGTCCCGGTTGCCAGTTTGGGGCAATAGCCTTGTTTGATCATGGTCGGTAACGCCAGCAATCCCATGGTGACCACGGTGGCGCCGACAATTCCGGTGCTGGCCGCCAGCAAGGCACCCACCAGAATCACCGAAATCCCCAGACCGCCTTTGAAACCGCGCATCACTTCATCCATGGTCTGTAAGAGTTGCTCGGCAATTTTCGATTGTTCCAGCATAATCCCCATAAAGACAAACAGCGGCACGGCCGTTAAGGTCGGGTTGTTCATAATGCTGAAGATGCGATTGGGGATACTGTCGAGAAAAGCGATGTCAAAAGCGCCGAAGGCATTCGCGATCAGAGCGAAAAGCAGTGAGACGCCAGCCAGTGTCAACGCGACCGGAAAGCCGACTAGCAAGAAAGCGAAAACGACAATGAATAAAAGCAGTGACAACCAATCCATCTATACGCCTCCTTCCACTTGGGAAGGGTCTTTCTCGTTTAAACGGTGAAAGTCGTGATCAGGATGGGCGATGACCAGATAGGCTTCGGCAATCATCGACAGCACTTGAAAGCTCATCAGTCCGCTCATGATCAGAATAACGGTTTTCAACAGATAAACATAGCCGAGACCGCCGGCTTCGGCTGAAGCTTCCTGAATGTGCCAACTCATCATGACATAGTCCCAACTGGCCCAGATAATAAACGCCAGCATCGGTAAAGCGAAGAAGAGACCACCGAGAAAGTCAATCCAGGCACGGCGGGCCTTGGAGAAATTGCCATAAAATACATCCACTCTGACATGCTTATCCTGCTGCAGAGTGTAAGCCATACCCAGCATGAACAGCAGCGCGTGGTTATAAAGCACGGTTTCCTGCAGGGCGATCGACCCCTCGTTAAAGCCGTAACGCAAAATCACCACAGTGGCGGAAAGAATCACCAATGACAGAAGCCCCCAGGAAACCCAGTGGCCGAAATGCTGTTGAAATCTGTTTTGGAGCAGAATAAAACGGGCGAGTATGGATGTAAAAGTATTCATGGAAGCTTATTTTACTGTCTCTCAAGCCGTTTGGGCAAAAAATCTGGCCAGTGGACGATTTTTATTTCATTTTGAATGACTTAGTGCAAAAGAGGGGTGGGATGCGAGAAGGGGATTTATCGGGTAAAAGCGACCACGCTCAAGTGGCCGCCGGTTGTCATCACCGGCGGAAACCGGGCATGTTCATGAGCTTGATGGCTTATTGGATTTTCAGATAAGCATAACCTTCGGCTTGTAGCATGGCAATTTTGGCGACCCCGGAAGGCGCGAACTGAATGCCTTTATAAACCTTCGATTTTGGCAGATGCACTTCGTCGCGCGTTTTGTCACACAGGAAAACCTTGACGCCGCGGACATTCATCAAAGCTTTCAGGCGGCCTTTGAGTTCCGCTCGTCTTTCCATCAGTTTTTTATCGGCGACATAAGGTGTGCCTTTCAGGTCGTCGTCGGTAGCGAAGCGTAAGCCGTAGCCGACAAACACCAATTCAACGTCTGCTTCCATCAGCTGGCTGTCATAGAAGTTCAGGATGTTGTTGATTGACGTCAGGGTTGCGGAATATCGAGTCGGATCCTTGAAATCAACATGATAGACCACTTTGGCGCCTTCGTCGGCGGCCGAGGCAAGCGGGCTAAAGAAAAAGAAAGTAGTGGAGAGCGCCAGTAGGGCCCAAAGTTTGATCGTCTTCATATCGTCGTCTCCCATGACAGTTTTTTATAAAGGATTCCAGCAGTTTACCGAAAAAACGCAGACAATCAATGATTCTCTGCCAGACCCGGATGCTTAACCGAAACGATCGCGATCGTGCGGCTGATCGAAATCGAGCAACGGGCCTTTGGGGATAATCAGCGTGGGGTTAATTTTGTCGTGACTGCCGTAGTAGTGCGCTTTGGTATAGTCGATATCAACGGTTTCGGCGATGCCCGGCATTTGGTAAATCTCCAGCAGATAGTTGTGAAGGTTGGGATAATCGACGATTCGCTTGAGATTGCACTTGAAGTGGCCGACATAGACCGCATCGAAACGGACTAGGGTGGTGAACAGGCGGATATCGGCTTCGGTAAAGGTATTGCCGACCAGATATCGTTGTGTCGCTAAACGGGCTTCCAGCTCGTCAAGTGCCGCGAACAGCTTGGTGATTGCCCGGCCATAGGCGGCCTGTTTACTGGCGAACCCGGCGCGGTAGACGCCATTGTTGATGTCGTGGTAGACCCGCTCGTTGATTGCGTCAATCTCAGGTTGTAGAGCTTTCGGGTAGTAATCTCCGCTTATGGCTCCGACCGGGTCGAAGGCCGAATTGAACATGCGAATAATCTCCGACGATTCGTTATTGACCGCCGTATTCTGTTGTTTGTCCCAAAGCAGAGGGACGCTGACGACCCCACTAAATTTCGGGTCGGCGAGCGTATAGATTTCGTGGAGCAGGCGTTTATGATTGACGCTGTCGGCGACCACACCCGGGCCGGGGTCGAAGGTCCAGCCTTCGGCATCGTTCATATAGGAGTTGACGACCGACACCGAAATCATCGATTCCAAACCTTTGAGTTTTCGCATAATCAATGTCCGGTGGGCCCAGGGGCAGGCGAGCGAAACATACAGGTGATAACGCCCGGGTTCGGCCTTGAAGCCTCCGATGCCCGAAGGGCCGGCGGACCCGTCTTGTGTAATCCAGTTGCGGAAGACCGACTCCATGCGTTGAAATTCACCGCCGGTTGCATCGGTGTCGTACCATTCGTCGTGCCAATGGCCGTCAATTAAAAAGCCCATTTTTTCTCCTGTGTGCGTGATCTGCTATTCGGCGGAACCCCGCCTGGTAGATTTATTTGTCTCTTAGAAGCGGTTGTTGCGGAAGTCGTCGAATGCCTGATGCAACTCTTCCTGTGTGTTCATCACAAAAGGCCCGGCTTTCGCGATCGGTTCCCCAATCGGTTTGCCGGAGACAAACAGAAATCGAGCGCCGTCAGCTCCTGCGCGGAGGTGAAGGCTATCCCCCTGAGTCAATAAAGCCAACATGCGTTTTGGGATGCTTCGCTTTAATTCACCCACCGAGACGGCCCCGTCGATCACAAATAAAAAACTGTTGTCTTTCGCATCAACCGTCTGCACGAATTCGGCATCGGCTACCAGGGTGACATCCAGGTAGGTCGGAGACACCAGGGTATTGCGAATCGGGCCTTCGGTTCCAGATTCGGTCCGACCGCTGATCACGCGGATTTGCGAACCGTCTTCTCTGATTTCCAGCGGGATCTGTTCGGGGTCGTAATCCTGATAACCGGGCGCTTGCATTTTTGCATGGCTTGGCAGGTTGATCCAGAGCTGAAATCCCCGCATCATGCCGTTAACCTGTTCCGGCATTTCCGAGTGAATGATGCCGCGTCCGGCGGTCATCCATTGGATGCCGCCCGGTTTTAGCAATCCCGAGTTGCCTAGATTATCTTCGTGGCGCATATGACCTTCCAGCATATAGGTCACGGTCTCGAACCCACGATGTGGATGCGGCGGAAATCCGGCGATATAGTCTTCCGGATTTTCTGTCTCGAAGACATCGAGCATCAGAAACGGGTCGAGAAAATCGATTTCAGGGTTGCCGATCATTCGGGTCAGTTTGACACCGGCGCCGTCGGAGGTCGGCATTCCTTTGGAAATCGTGCGGACTTCTTTTTGAGTCATTTGGGTTCCTTCGTGTTTATGAGTGTCGATTGTCCAGGGCATAAGCACCGGGGCCATGGTGGATCAGCATAAAGAAGCCCCCCATGATTGCCAGGTTTTTCAAAAACATGATTTGCTGCATCTGGTCGGCGAAATGGGTATGGAAAATCAGCGCGGCCAGTAGGGTGAAGCCTGCCAGTAAAAAGGCTGCGATACGGGTATGCCATCCCAGCAGAATCGCGAGACCGCCCAGAATTTCAGTGAGGATGACCAGCGGCAAGAGTTGTCCAGGCACGCCCATGGCTTCCATATAGCCTTGGGTGCCGGCATAGCCGGTAATCTTGCCATAACCGGCAATTAAAAAGATGGTGGCCAGCAGAATTCTGCCTGCGGGGGCGGATAATTGGATCAGTGAGTTCATGGTGTTTTCTCCCGATGAAATGATTGTTTTGCATTCATGGGATAGATTAGCGCTTGTGATCTTTAAGAAAAATAAGCAAAATTAAAAATCACTGTTCTTGTTTTAAGAACAATCACAAAGGATCGGCAATCATGGGACAGCTGGAAGACATTCAAATTTTCGTACGAGTGGTCGAAGCCGGGGGCATCGGTAAGGCGGCCGAGCAATTGAATATGGCAAAATCTGCCGTCAGTCGAAGGCTGTCGGAACTGGAAGCCCGCTTGGAAACCAAGTTGATTCATCGTACGACCCGGTCGTCCCATTTGACCGAAGCTGGGCAGTTTTATTATCAGCGTTCGCTGGGTTTGATGGCTTCGGTTGAAGAGATGAATCAGCGGCTTTCCGACGAAGACCGTCATCTGGAAGGCGGTCTGCGTCTCTCGATTCCATTGTCTTTCGGGCTACAGCATCTGTCGCCGTTATTGGATGAATTTGCTCGGCGCTACCCGAAAATCAAGCTCTATATCGACTTTTCCGACCGGGAAATTGACCTGATCGAAGAGGGGTTGGATATGGCGGTACGGATTTCCGATTTGAAAGATTCCAGTGTCCAGGCGCGAAAGATCGCTCCGATTCGTTTTGTGTTGGTTGCCAGTCCAGGTTATCTGGAAGCGCATGGTGAGCCCAAAGATTTGCAGTCGCTCAAACACCATCAGCTTCTGAAATACGGCAATGACGAGTTAAATTCCTGGCGCTTGGAAGATGAACAGGGACAGAAACATGACATCAGTTTCGCCAGTCGTATTCATGCCAATAATGGGGAATTTTTAAG
>JAWVWZ010000030.1:0-9705 GCA_033723505.1 Hydrogenovibrio sp. | reverse complement strand
TTGCAACTTCTGGGCAAAGGCGTTATTCATGGGCGAGCTTTGCTCAACTTCAATCGGTTCTTTCAACTCATGCAACAACGAAATCTTGCTCGCCGTCACCCCGATCAACAACTGCTCCTTACCAATCTCCAGCAACAGAATCCTCTCTCTTTGCCCGACCGCCATATTGCCGAGTACCCGCATATTATTGCTCACCAGACCATTGACCTTCCCGAAGCGCTTCAACATCCAGGCGCCGGCAAAGATGATCAATAGAATAAACACCAGTGACAAGAGAATCTGACCGAAATAGTTACTGGGCTCCATGCCTTTGCTCAGCGAGGAAGGCTCCGTACCGGTCGCCGCATAGAGTTGCGTCGACAAAAGAGCTAAGGTCAAAAGTGCCCCAGCCTGGCAGATTTTACGAGAGAAAACAAATAAATAGTTCATGAATGGCATTGTATAAAATCCAAGCGAAAATAGTAAGCTGAATCGTCATCGAATCCCATCAAATCCATTTATCCTTATTCAAGGCTTCTTGATTCAGCAATAACGAAAGCGATGGCATAATGTTTTTCATCACTGATGCTGATTGACCAATGTGAAATTTCTTTTTGGCAAGCCACCTCTTGAGTTTTGCCCGACAGTTCAACCAAAGGTTGGCCGTGGTCGGTATGGGTGATGGTCATATCCTGAAAACTCACACCGTGAGTGAATCCCGTACCCAACGCTTTCGAAATTGCTTCTTTCGCCGCCCAGCGCTTTGCCAGATATTTTTCCGGATGCATCTGCGCCGAAAAAATTCGCTGCTCGGCAGGAGAGAGAATGCGTTTGACAAACGCTTCTCGATGCTTGTTCAGCATGGTCGAGATACGTTCGATTTCGACGATATCGGTGCCGACACCAACAATCATACCGGCATCCTATTCGCTTAGATAGGCATTCTGACGGCTTTCAACCATCAGACGCTTCATTTCACGCACCGCTTCCGGCAACCCCGAGAAAACGGCTTGGGCGATAATGGCATGACCAATATTCAACTCCTCAATATCTTTGATGGCAGCGATTGCCTGCACATTATGATAATGCAAGCCATGGCCGGCGTTAACTGTCAAGCCCAAGGACTTGGCAAAGGCCGTCGCTTCCTGGATGCGTCGCAACTCATCTTCGATCTCGCAAGGATCAGTCAACTCGGCATAAGTACCGGTATGCAATTCAATCACCGGCGCCCCGACGTCTTTGGCTGCTTGAATCTGTTCGTTGTCCGCATCGATAAACAAGGAGACGCGGGTTTTATTATCCGCCAGCTGCTGACAAACTTCCGTCAACCATGGCTTCTGGGAAGCAACATCCAACCCACCTTCAGTCGTCAGTTCTTCCCGCTTTTCCGGCACCAGACAGACATCTTCCGGCTGAGCATTCAAGGCAATTTGAACCATTTCCGGGGTGGCGGCCATTTCCAGATTGATTTTGGTTTGACGCAGTGCGGTCAAACGCTCCAGATCATGATCCTGAATGTGACGACGATCTTCTCTTAAGTGAAGCGTAATACTGTCTGCACCGGCCATTTCCGCATCCAAAGCAGCCTTGACCGGATCCGGGTAACGCGTGCCGCGAGCTTGTCTTAAAGTGGCTACGTGATCGATATTAATTCCCAGATAGATTGAGTTCATTGCAGTTCCTTAAACAATAGAAAAAAATTAATGCTGAAACAGCGCTCGCGCCTGGATCGGCTTATCACCAAGGTGCGATGCCAAAACCTGTCGAAACAGCCGTTTCATTGATGGCAAGCAAGCTTCGGAATATGTCTGATTGAGAAAATCGACCAAACAGCGTCCGTCAATGCAACGATCCGCTTCCAGCTCTCCTGCTGCCGGGGTCGTTTGCTCAACAAACCCATATTCCGGCAAAAAAACATATCGCCCTTCCGGGCAAATGGCGACGCCATTCGAATCCTTCTCCAAATCAAATCCATAGCCTAATTCGGTCAGTAATGAAAATTCAAACTGGCGCAGAATCCAGGCTTGACGGTTTCTGCCCTCGGCTTTGGCCAAATCATATAACGTTTGTTGATAGGTGTGAAACAGCGATTCAGAAACGATGGTCGGATACAACAGGCGATAGAGCAATTCGTTTAAATAAAGGCCGCAAATATTCGCCTCCCCCATCAACGGAAAACGAACTTTGGCCGGTTCCAGCAATCGCAAGGTCACCAGATCCGATTGCTGGTTGGGTTTTTCGCTCCAACTGACATTCAGACTTTGAAAAGGTTGCAACCATGCCTGTTTCACTCGAGCCGTTTTAGAGCTTGAACGAACCCCTCTGACGATGGCATTCTGCTTGCCCCGTTCTGCCGTCAGGAAAGTGACCAGCAAACTGGTTTCACGATAGGGTCGCCGATGCAATACATAGGCGAGTTGCTGCACTTCTCTGGCCAATCCATCCCCTCTTGACGTCTATTGGCGTCGACTCATCGAATCAGGTGATTTCGTCGGTATAGCCCAAACTGGCCAAGGCACGTTCATCATCGGACCAGTTCTCTTTTACCTTTACCCAAAGCTCCAAGTGAACCCGGGCATCCAGCAGATTCATCAGATCTTTTCTGGCCTGAATCCCCATCTGCTTAATCAATTGCCCTTTCTGACCAATCACAATTTGTTTTTGTCCCGGGCGCTCAACCAGAATCAACGCATGGATAACCCAGCGATTTTCCGATTCTTCGAACTTGAACTGCTCGATTTCCACCGTCGCACCGTATGGCACTTCTTCTCCGAGCGTTCGCATCAATTTTTCACGCACGATCTCAGCGGCTAAAAAACGCGTGGATCGGTCAGTAATATAGTCTTCCGGAAAAATAGCTGCCTGCTTCGGGATATACTTCAACAATTCGGTTTCAATCAAATCCACGCCGGACTTGGTGTAAGCCGACACCGGAATGACGCCGTCAAAAGTGACCTTTTCGGAAATGCGCTGCAGATAAGGCAGAAGCTCTTCTTTTTTCTTGAACTTATCAATCTTATTGACCAACACGATCACCGGAATATCCAAATTCTGGCATTTCGCCGCGACCGCCTGGTCCTCTTTGGTCCAACGGCCGGCTTCGACCACAAACAACACCACATCGACATCGGTAAAAGCGCTGTTGGCGGCACGGTTCATATAACGGTTGATCGACTTGCTTTCCCCCAGGTGCATGCCTGGTGTATCAACATAAACGATTTGATAACCATCCGTCGTATGGATGCCGTGGATTCGATGACGCGTTGTCTGAGGCTTGGGCGAGGTAATACTCAACTTTTGTCCCAACAGGTTGTTCATCAAGGTCGATTTGCCAACATTCGGACGGCCGATCACCGCCACAAAGCCAGCCTGGTAGTTTTCTTCACTCATCCCTGATTCTCCAACACTTCAAGCGCCTGCTCCGCCGCCAACTGTTCGGCTTTACGCCGGTTCGTCGCGGTGGCTTCAAATTTACGATTCAACTGATCGACGTAGCAACAGACGATAAACTCCTGAGCATGAGCAGGGCCGTTGACACTGATGACACTATACTCCGGCAATTGCTGATGATTCGATTGCAGATATTCCTGCAAACGGGTTTTGGGATCTTTTCCGACCTTGGCCGGGTCCAGTTCTTGCAAACGGTTTTGATACAAACGCATCACCAGTTCCCGGCAAACATCCAACCCACCATCTTCATACACAGAAGCGATGATCGCCTCAACCGTATCCGCGATAATGGATTCGCGACGATAGCCCCCGCTTTTCAGTTCGCCCGGCCCCAACATCAAATAGTCGGATAATTGATATTCCTTACCAATCTTCGCCAACGTTTCCCCTTTCACCAGAAAGGCACGGATCCGGCTCAAGTCTCCTTCAGAGATTTTTTCGAACTGATGAAACAGCGCATCCGCAATCATGAAATTGACCAGACTGTCGCCTAGAAACTCCAGACGTTCATTGTTTTTCGCTCCCATACTTCTATGGGTCAAAGCTCGCTCTAAATAGCCGATATTCTGATACTGGTAGCCCAGTGCTTTTGAAAGACGCTGCAATTTCGCCTTTTTTTCAACATCAGACATAGTGCTACTGAATCCCTTTGCCAATACGATTGAAATGAATACCGTCGTCCCAACTCATCCAAATACCAAAAGCCTTTCCTTTGATATTTTTCTCTGGCACGAACCCCCAAAAACGGCTGTCATTGGAATAATCACGATTATCACCCATCATGAAATAATGGCCCGGCGGAACCTTGACCGTCATCATGTCCTGACTGAATTTGTCTTTATCCAATAGGATCAAGTGTTTCTTACCGGAAGGCATCGTTTCTTGCACTTCAGACGTGCCATCCATATTCAGTCCGGCACCATGGGCTTTGTATTTCCCCAGATAACTTTGTTTTAGAGGCTCGCCGTTAATGAATACCGTACGCCCGATATAACTGATCTCGTCTCCCGGCAAACCAATGACTCGCTTAATGTAATCAACATCCGGATCTTTTGGATATTTAAACACCACGACATCCCCTCTTTTCGGCTCGCCGACTGAAAAGACTTTCGTTTGCGTCACCGGAAGTTTGATACCGTAGGCGAACTTATTTACCACGATAAAATCGCCGATCTCCAAGGTCGGATACATGGATCCGGACGGGATTCGGAAAGGCTCCACCACAAATGAACGCAAGACCAGTACAACAAGAAAAACAGGAAATAAAGAGCGAGAGTATTCAACCAGTAAAGGTTCGCTTTCGGTGGTGACCGAA
Organism: Hydrogenovibrio sp.; assembly: GCA_033723505.1. Lineage (GTDB taxonomy): Bacteria > Pseudomonadota > Gammaproteobacteria > Thiomicrospirales > Thiomicrospiraceae > Hydrogenovibrio. The sequence continues at coordinate 4,961 of JAWVWZ010000030.1, read as the reverse complement.
CGATCGCGTTTAGGCTTCCAGACCAATTTGTCTACATACGTGATGGCTCCGGTAATCGCCGTGACGATTACCAATATCAACTCAAAACTCATAAATCCTCTTTCCTATTAGACCCAATATTTTAATCTTCTGATGTATCCAGAACGGCCAAGAAAGCTTCTTGCGGCAGTTCGACACTTCCGATCGATTTCATGCGCTTTTTCCCTTCTTTTTGTTTCTGCAACAGCTTCTTCTTACGAGAAACATCCCCACCATAACATTTCGCCGTTACGTTCTTACGCAACGCCTTCACGTTCGTGCGGCCAATGACCTTCGCGCCGATCGCCGCTTGAATCGCGACATCGAACATTTGACGAGGAATGATCTTTCTGAGTTTCTCAATCAATACTTTACCACGTTGCACTGCGGTTGAGCGGTGAACAATGATCGCCAGCGCATCCACTTTTTCGCCGTTGATCAGGAATTCCAACTTCACCAGTTCATCTGCCTGGAAGCGTTTGAACTCGTAGTCCATTGACGCATACCCCCGACTGGTAGATTTTAGACGATCGAAAAAGTCGAGTACCACTTCATTTAAAGGCAGCTCATAAGTGATCGATACCTGATTCCCGGCATACTGCATATTTTTCTGAATACCGCGCTTTTCCAGACACAGCTTCATCACCGCACCGACAAATTCATTTGGCACGAGTATATTCGCCTCGATGATCGGCTCACGAATTTCCTCAATGACCGATTGTTCCGGAAGACTGGACGGGTTATCAACACTCAGAAGTTCCCCTTTTTTGGTCAGGACTTCGTAAATAACCGTCGGCGCAGTGGTAATTAAATCGAGATTATACTCACGTTCCAGGCGCTCCTGAATGATCTCCATATGCAGCATTCCCAGGAACCCGCAACGGAAACCAAATCCAAGCGCATCGGAACTTTCTGGCTCGAAATGCAACGCGGCATCATTCAATCTAAGCTTACGCAGTGCCTCGCGCAAATCCTCGAAATCTTCCGAACTGATCGGGAACAAACCGGCAAAGACACGAGGTTGAACCGGCTTAAACCCAGGCAGCGGCTGCAAATCCTGTCCGGATTCGGTAATGGTATCCCCTACCGGCGCCCCATCGATATCTTTAATCCCGGCGATCACAAAGCCCACTTCGCCGGCACTCAAAAAGTCTTTTTCGGTGCGTTTCGGCGTAAAGATACCCACCTGGTCAACCTGATATTCCTCTTTGGTCGACACGATTTTCATCTTCATTTTCTTGCCGATCTTACCGTCAATCACTCTGACCAGTGACACCACTCCCAGGTAATTATCGAACCAGGAGTCGATGATCAAGGCTTTTAACGGCGCATCCACCTTACCAACCGGAGCCGGCACTCTCTGAACGATTTGCTCCAGGGTTTCTTTGATACCGATTCCTGACTTGGCGCTGGCATGCACGGCATCATGCGCTTCGATGCCGATAATCTCTTCGATTTCATCGACAACTCTTTCCGGTTCAGCCGCCGGAAGATCGATTTTGTTCAATACCGGAATGACTTCCAGTCCCTGTTCGATTGCCGTATAACAGTTGGCGACAGTTTGCGCCTCAACCCCCTGAGAGGCATCCACGACCAATAATGCCCCCTCACAAGCAGCCAGAGAACGGGAAACTTCATAAGAGAAGTCGACATGGCCCGGCGTATCGATAAAGTTCAACTGATAGGTTTTACCGTCATCGGATTGATAGTGCAAGGTCACACTTTGCGCTTTGATGGTAATGCCGCGTTCTTTTTCCAGATCCATCGAATCCAAAACCTGAGCGGCCATCTCTCGGTCTGTCAATCCGCCGCACAAATGAATAAAACGATCTGCGATGGTTGATTTACCATGATCGATATGCGCGATAATTGAAAAGTTTCTAATGTGTTCTATCTGATCTGACATCTAAGCCCCGATAAGTCATCGTCTGCCGTATGCCTGCCGAATTCCATCGGCCAGCAACAAAAAAGGGCGCGTCTCCCCAAGGAACCGGCACCCTTTTTGAATGTCGATGCGCTTCGGTGTTCTGCATCGACATATTTCAAATAAGCATACGTTGTTAATTTCAAAAAAATTATCGCGTATTTTACGCTAATTTGTAATGAAACTCACTGTTTAATCACAACATGACTTAGATGACATTATTTTCCTAAGTTCATCGGTAAGAAAATCGAACGATTTCCTCTTACCACCCGAACCGGCACCGAACGATTTCGTGGCAAGCGACTCACGATTTGATTCAACATCCCCACTGAATCCACTGAATGGAAGTTGATGGTGACCAAAATGTCGCCTCGCATCAATCCGGCCTTTTGCGCCGGACTGTTATTGTCGACTTGGACAACTTTCACGCCGAAAGGCAGGTTCAGTTTATGCAGCACTTTCGGGTCCACCTCTTCCACTCGAACACCCAAAGTCGGGTTATGAGACGATGCCCCTTGAGCCGCAGACGCGAACTGATCCAGTGGCTTCAAAACGGCAGTCACATATTTGGTTTCTCCCGCTCTCAACAGCTTCACTTTCACTTCCTTGCCGATTGGCGTCGAACCAACAATCGGTGGCAGGTCGGCAGATTTGTTGATGGGCTTACCGTCAAATTCCATAATAATGTCCCCTGCCTGAATGCCAGCTTTTTCAGCAGGCGTGCCTTTGACCGATTCGGCAACCAATGCACCTTTCGGGGTTTTCAAGCCGAAAGATCTGGCCAGGTCACCCGATACGTCCTGAACACTCACACCCAGGAAGCCACGGGTCACATGCCCTTTTTCTTTCAACTGCTGGGCAACCGTCATGGCGATATCGATCGGAATCGAGAAGGACAATCCGACTGACCCGCCGCTCTCACTATAAATTTGCGAATTGATACCGACCACTTCGCCGTTCATATTAAATAAAGGCCCCCCGGAATTCCCCGGGTTAATCGGTACGTCTGTTTGGATAAAAGGCACATAGGTATCATCCGGCAACGAACGCCCGATTGCGGAAACGATCCCGTGAGTGACCGTATAGTCGAGACCGAACGGTTCACCGATAGCCAGTACCCACTGACCGACTTTCAATGCTTTGGAAGACCCGATTTTCGCGACCGGCAGATTTTTCGCATCCACTTTCAGTAACGCCACATCGGTACGTTTATCCTGGCCGATAATTTTCGCCCTTAATTCTTTACGGTCACTCAACTTAACCACAACATCGTCGGCACCGTCGACCACGTGGTTATTGGTCAAAATATAACCATCGGAACTGATAATGAACCCGGACCCTAAAGACGTCACCTGTCTTTGCGGCACTTCATTTCTCGGATCAACCCCTTCCGGCACCCCGAAAAAACGTCGCAGCATTTCATCCGGTAACCCTTGGAACTGTTGCGGGATACTACTGACATGCTTAGTGGTGCTGATATTGACAACCACCGGGCTGTTCTGTTCCGCCAAAACCGAAAAATCGGGCAGAGACACCATTGGCGTTTTCGCCATTGCCAATGCCGAAAAACTCATCAGGAAAGCCAATAAGAATACCGGCATCGTTCTAAGTTTTAATCCAGACAACATTATTTCTCCTCTAAACATGTTTAGGTTCATACATCCATGGTTGATGAATCGAAAATCTTTTCCAGCACCGGTAAGGCCGGACGATAAAGCCTAGCGGTCAACCACCAGCCGCCAAGGAGTCCGAGCAGACCGCCTAAAATGGAAACCCCATCCGAACCGGTCACCGCCAAGCCTAGCCACGCCAGCACAATCAGGCCAATTAATGGTAATCCATAAGCCATCAGGGAATGTTTAAATAAGTGTGACTCCATAATTGAGAGCAAAACCTCATCTCCAACCTTTGCTCCAAGGGTATTCGCCACCTTGAGGGGACGAGCATTTCGAGGCGAAAAAAGCTTCGACAGAGTCGCGGTGCCACACCCGCTTTGTGAACCGCATCCGGCACACCCACTATTTCTTTCGGTCACGATCAGGGCTTCATTGCCATCCAGAGAGGCCACCCGACCTTTGGCGACAACTTTCCCCTGTTGTGCATATTCCGCCTCCAACTGATCAAATGAGATCGACGAAAGGTTGTTTTTTATTTGCTGTTGCATAAAATCTGCCGTGCCTAGTCTTTTTGCTGAATAGGTTTATGGTAACATTATCTTACTTTTCAAGTTCAAACTGGTGGTTTCGACGGCTTGGTCGACGGAACCGCGCAATTTTAGGAATTACCCTTGACTCAAACCGCCGACCCCATCGTTACTGATGTACTTGTCATTGGCAGCGGCATCGCCGGGCTTTCCATCGCCCTCAAACTTGCCAGACACTATCATGTGACAGTGGTCGCAAAATCTTCACTGAGCGAAGGAAGCTCTAACTATGCACAGGGGGGCATTGCGGCCGTTCTCGATCCTTTCGATTCGATTGAATCCCATATTGAAGACACCTTGACGGCAGGGGCCGGCCTGTGTGAACTTGATGCCGTCAAACTGGTTGCAACCAAGGGAACTCAGGCGATTTACGAACTGATCGAACTGGGTGTGCCCTTCAGCAAAGACATCCAGTCGGACGATTACCACCTGACCCAGGAAGGCGGCCACAGCCATCGTCGCGTCATCCATGCTGCCGACCATACCGGCAAAAGCGTCACCGAAACGCTGGTGGAACAAGTCTCCAAGAACGAGAACATTACTTTACTGCCAGAACACATGACGGTGGATCTGATTTTGACGCCGGAAAAGGACCAGTGCCTGGGAAGTTATGTGCTGGACAAAAAAACCGAACAGGTCAAAAGCATTCTGGCGCATTATACGGTGCTGGCCACTGGCGGCGCCAGCAAGACCTATCTTTACACCAGCAATCCGGACACCTCGACCGGAGATGGCATTGCCATGGCCTGGCGAGCTGGATGCTCAGTCACCAATATGGAATTCAACCAGTTCCACCCGACCTGCCTCTACCACCCT
>JAWVWZ010000029.1:0-9780 GCA_033723505.1 Hydrogenovibrio sp. | reverse complement strand
CTGATGTCTAACTGGTTGATGCTGAGGATGTCGCCGAATAGGTAGCTCATGACATCGATCTGAATGTCGTTCTGGAAGCTCAGTAGAACCAAGCCCAGTGCCAGGGTGCTGTGTGCCAACAGGCCCAGCAGGGTGTCGGAGGAGAGGCGGGTCTTTTCCGACAGACTGAAGATGGCGAACGCGATGGCGACGGATGTCAAAACGACGGATAACGTCAGATCCAGTCGCATTAATAGACCGAAACTGATTCCCAATAACGCGGAATGTGCCAGGGTCGCGCTGAAGTAAGACTGTCTTTGCCAGACCATGAAAACGCCCAGCGGTGCAGAAATCATCGCGACCAGAATGCCGCCCAATAAAGCATAGATCAGGAAACTGGGAGGGTTAAGGATCAGTTCAGTCATGAGAAGGGTGTCCGTGAGTATGATCACATTCCGATGGGTTATGGTGGTGCTCATAAACGGCAATTTCATCAAACTCATGGCCGAATAGGGTTTTGAATTCCGCCGATTCGCTTACCGATTGAGGGTGTCCAGAACAACATAGGTGTTGATTTAAGCAGAGTACTTGATTGGTACTTTTCATCACGATATGCAAATCATGGCTGACCATGAGAATGCCACATCCTTGTTTTTCCTTGATTTCATTGATGAGGTGATAAAGTTCAATTTGCCCTTGAAGATCAACCCCTTGAACGGGTTCGTCCAAGACCAGTAAGTCCGGTTTGCGAACCAATGCCCTTGCCAGCAGGACACGCTGCATTTCACCGCCTGAAATTTTCTGAATAGGACTGTCCAGTAAAGCAGATATTTTCAGAAGCTCGACGGTTTCCATCAGGACTGTGCTAGAATTCGTCTTTTGCTGCGATTGGCTGTGAAAACCAAGTTGAAGGAAGCGTTTTACCGTCATCGGTAAGGAAATGTCTACTTGGATTTTCTGTGGCATAAAGCCGATTGTGAGGTTCGGTGCTTGCCATACACGACCTTGGGTCGGCTTAATTAATTTGATCAGAATTTTAAGTAAAGTCGATTTCCCTGCACCGTTGGGACCGATCAAGGTGACGATTTCATTGCGTCTCAATGTTAAATCGACATTTTGCAATACGGTTTGATCACCGAAACGATGCGTAATGTTTTCGGCTTGAATGAGTCGGTCGTCATGAAGTGTGTGAGAGTCCATAGCCTTATTGTAAGGCACCTTGAATCTGTTTTGGTCAATTTTATATTGGGAAATTCTTTGCCGTTCTTTGCAAGGTCGTTATTGCGTGGTGGAACGGTATTCTGTCGGGAGATGAGTTGATGCTGATGCGCTTATTAAAAGTGATGGTTTTGTTGTGGGTCGGAACTGGTTTGTTTGTCGTCGCTTATTCTGCGCATGCCAGTCGTATCGTTGTGACGATTCCGCCGTTGGCGTCCGCTTTGAAGCCTTTGTTAGGTGCCCAGGATCAGCTTACTGTCTTGTTGACCAAAGGACAATCTCCACATGGGTTTTATTTAAAACCATCACACTTGGTGAGTTTGCAGCAGGCGGATATTGTTGTTGGAGTGGGGTTTGGAGTGGATGCCTGGGCGCAAAAGGCCATGCAAAATCTACGAAGCCGGAATGACGCCGTGATATTGAATATGATGGATGTGCCGAATTTGACCTTGATTCAGGCTGATGAGACGGAGCATGAACATTCCAAGGCGGCGCATCACCACGAGGATTCGAGAGTCAATCCACATGTCTGGCTCGATATGGGAAATGTCGAAAAACTGGTCGGGGCATTCAGCGAGCGGTTTGCCCGTATGAACCCTCAAAGAGCAGAAACCATTCGTCATCGCGCGCGGCAATGGATTGTGCAGTTGCAGCAAGCGGACAATCAAATCCGTCGTCGATTACAACCGGTGAAACAGGTGCCCTATTTAGTCATGCATAATGCATTCACCTACTACGAAAAGCGCTATGGGTTGAATAATCAGGGGGCATTGCAAATAAACCCCGAGCAAAAGGCCGGGGTGCAAACGATGCTGAAAGTTCATCGCCAGATCGAAGCGCATCAGATTAAATGCATTTTTCAAGAGCCGCAAATGTCGAGTAAGCAACTTAAAGTATTGGTAAAGGGAACATCGGTCAAAATCGGTGTGCTTGATCCTCTGGGAGATGGCAGTCAAGACAGTGTGACCTTTATGAAGCGTCTTGCAAGCGATTATTTCAGTTGTTTGGAGTCTTAAATGTCGGAGCGAATTGCACTGGTTGGATTGCCTGGAAGCGGCAAATCTCGTTTCCAGAAAGCATTTGTTGAACAGGTTGCGTCCGCTTCGGACGAGGTGGATATGTTTGTCGTGTCTGATGGCAGGCAGAAGGGAAAGGGGCGAGTCTGGTGTTTGATCGATTTGCGCTCTCCCCTTAAGGGTGGGCAGGCTGAAACCCATTTGAAAGCCTTGTTATCTATCTCGTCGGCCATCGTGTTTACTTTTGTCGAATCGTCAGATTTGGCTACGCAATCGGACTGGCAGCAATGGTTGAAAGCGCAAGGTGTGACGTTGCCCATTTTTCGATGGTTTCACCAGGCCTTTCCCAAAGACTGGCAATGGCACCAACACGGAGAGGCGGTCGATTTGACAGAGTTTGATTTTCCGTTGTTGAGGCTCGAAAAACTGACTTTTGGTGTTCGCAGAGTTCACCTTGAACACTTGATGTTCGGGTTGGATGCCTTAAAGCAAAATCAGGGAATGAATCTTTGGCGGGTCAAGGCTCAGGTTGAGACAGTCGAATATGCGAATCCGGTTGCCTTAGAGGGGACGTTTAATCGTTGGGATACCTTTGCAGCGGAGCAGGCAACCCACCGAATTGAAATTCTCGGTGATCAATTGGATGAAGACTGGCTAAGACAAGTTGTTGATGCCAGTCAGTTGTAATGGCCATTTTTATGGCTAACCAGGCCTTTTTGTTTGATTTTAAATCCATTTTAGTGGTGCATGAAACTAGACAAAATGGCTATTTCCGACTAAAATACTCGGATATTAAATTTATCGTGTTTAGAGACTATGTCAGAAGCGACTCAATACCAAGAAATAAATGATCTTCTTAGCAAGAACACCGGCTATAAAGAGGGATTCTTTACCGAAACCAAGGTGGAAACCTTTGATAAAGGGCTGAATGAAGATGTCGTGCGTGCAATTTCGGCGAAGAAGAATGAGCCGGAATGGATGCTGGAGTTCCGGTTAAAGGCTTTCAAACATTGGCAGACAATGGAAGAGCCTCATTGGGCTAAAGCCGACTATGCGCCATTGGATTATCAGGATTACAGTTATTATTCCGCGCCGGAATGCTCTGCATGCGGAGATGCCTGCTCCGCCGATGGAGAGCAACAGGTAGAAGCCGCGCGTATCGACGAGGAAGTTGCGAAAGCTTTCGCGACCTTAGGGGTGCCGGTTTCGGGCAACGAAGGGGCGGAAGAGAGCAATATCGCCGTGGACGCGATTTTCGATTCGGTGTCGGTTTCAACGACCAAGCGTGAAGATTTGGAAAAGCTGGGCATTATTTTCTGTTCTTTTTCCGAAGCGGTACAGGATTACCCTGAGCTGGTGCAAAAATATATCGGCACGGTCGTGCCTTACCATGATAACTATTTTGCGGCATTGAATTCGGCAGTGGCTTCCGATGGCACTTTTGTTTACGTGCCAGAGAACGTTCGTTGTCCAATCGATCTATCGACTTACTTCCGTATCAATGAAGCGAAGACAGGGCAGTTCGAACGTACGATTCTGATTGCGGATAAAGGCAGTTATGTCAGTTATCTCGAAGGCTGTTCTGCTCCGGTGCGGGATACCTATCAATTACATGCTGCGGTGGTGGAAGTTATTGTGCACGAAGATGCGGAAGTTAAATATTCGACCGTGCAAAACTGGTATCCGGGCGATGAGGATTGCGAAGGCGGGATTTTGAATTTCGTTACCAAACGCGGCATTTGTGAGGGCAAAAATTCGAAACTCTCCTGGACGCAGGCTGAAACAGGATCTGCCATTACTTGGAAGTATCCGAGCTGTATTTTGAAAGGAGATAATTCGATTGGCGAGTTTTATTCTGTCGCTTTAACGAACCGTCGCCAACAGGCCGATACCGGAACCAAGATGATTCACATCGGCAAAAATACCCGCAGTACGATTATTTCCAAAGGACTTTCAGCCGGTCGCTCGGATAATACGTATCGTGGTTTGGTTAGAATTTTACCTTCGGCGGAAAATGCGCGGAATTTCACCCAGTGTGATTCCATGTTGATTGGCGATCAGTGCGGCGCTCATACCTTTCCTTATATCGAGGTGGAGAACGCCACGGCGAAAATGGAGCACGAAGCAACGACCTCGCGAATCGGTGAAGACCAGTTGTTTTATTGTCAGCAGCGAGGGATCAGTGAGCAGGATGCCATTTCGATGATCGTGAATGGTTACTGTAAGGAAGTGTTCAAGGAACTGCCCCTGGAGTTTGCGCAAGAGGCGGAAGAATTGCTGGCCATTAGCTTGGAAGGCTCGGTTGGTTAAAAAGGAATTCGGTAAACTTTTGCTGTGCTCAGCACGGCGGATGTTCGAAATTGACAAGGTTTAAGTAGATGTTATTAAAAGTTGAAAATTTACATGCATGCGTCGCAGAAGACGAAAGCAAAAAAATTCTGAAAGGGTTGAATCTTGAAGTCAAGCCGGGAGAAGTTCATGCCATTATGGGGCCGAATGGTGCTGGGAAAAGCACCTTGTCCAGTGTGCTTGCCGGTCGTGAAGATTATGAAATTACCGAAGGCACCGTAGATTTCGACGGCGAGGACCTGTTAGAGATGGATGCCGAAGAACGTGCAAGAAAAGGCTTGTTTCTGGCCTTTCAATATCCTGTCGAAATTCCGGGGGTCAGTAATAAATTGTTTATGCAGACAGCGGTCAATGCCGTCAGAGAAGAACGCGGTCTTCCGGCATTGGACATGTTCGATTTCGATGAGTTTGCACAAGCGAAAATCGATTTGCTGAACATGCGAAAAGATTTGTTGGATCGTTCCGTGAACGTTGGTTTTTCCGGTGGAGAAAAAAAGCGTAACGATATTTTCCAGATGGCTCTGTTGGAACCGAAATTGTGTATTTTGGATGAGACGGATTCCGGTTTGGATATCGATGCGTTGAAAGTTGTGGCGAATGGCGTGAATTCGTTGAGATCGCCAGACAGAAGCTTTATTGTGGTGACCCATTATCAGCGCCTGTTAGACTATATCAAACCAGATTATGTGCATGTTTTGATCGATGGTCAGATCGTCAAGTCGGGCGGTTTCGAGCTGGTTCATGAACTTGAAAAACAAGGGTACGATGACATTATCGAATCTCATCAAGCGCAGCAAGCAGGTTAATGGTTATGGCTGTTGTGTTACAAAATAAACCGAGGAAGCAAAGCCCGGTCGCACAAAAGACAATTGCTCATTACGTCAGCCTGTCGGAAAAAATCAATGTGCAGGCTGAAAATCAAGTACTGGTTGCCAAGCGTCAAGCTGCTCAGAAAAAATTGCAATCTCTGGGCCTTCCAACTCGGCGAGATGAAGATTGGCAATATACGTCTTTGACGCCGTGGATGCAGGAGCAATACGAACAAAAACTGCCAGGCAGGGTGTCTTTCGAACAGCTATCCGATTTTTTGCCGGCTTTTGAAACGCTTCGAATGGTGTTTGTTGACGGTGTTTATGCTGCTGAGTTGTCGTCCGATCTGGCGGCTTTGCCGAAGGGGTTGGACGTTGAGCAGACCGATGCAACCAATGCTGCCTTGGCGGACTCCGAAGAACCTTTCGAGATTTTGCATGATATGTTGGCCGAGCGCCAGGTCAAAATCTCCGTTGCCAAAGGCGCGATGATTGAGCTGCCGATTCATCTGGTCTATCTGCAGACGCAAGCGCAGCAGTTAACCAATTTGACGTTACAAGTTGAATTGGCTGCCGGTTCGCAGGCAACGGTGCTTCAGCAAGCCATTTCATTTGATGAAAATAATTCAAGTTTCGTCAATGGCTTCGCTCAGTTTTCCATTGGCGAAGATGCGGTTTGTCAACAAGTCATGGTGCAGGATATGAACCGGAAGAGCTTCTATTTTGCCAATCAACGTATTCAGCAGGCAGCTCGATCACACTTTAATACGCTTTATATCGGTTTGGGAGGGTTAATTTCTCGTCACCAGAATCGCCTGACGCTTTGTGGAGAGCATGCCGAAGCATCTCAGAATTCGATTGTATTGGGCGCCGGCAAGCAGGTGATGGATTCTCGTACCCAGACGGATCACAACGTGCCGAACGGATCGAGTCAGCAGCTGCATAAGTTTGTCCTGAACGATCAGGCAAGAGGTGTCTTTAACGGTATGATTTATGTCGCCAAGGGCGCTCAGAAAACCGATGGGCAGATGGACAATAAAAACTTGCTCCTTTCCAACGAAGCGAAGATGGACACTAAGCCACAGTTGGAAATTTATGCGGATGATGTCAAATGTTCTCATGGTTGCGCTTCCGGTCAAATCGATGAAGATCAGATCTTCTATTGTCAGGCGCGAGGTATTCGTCGCCCAGATGCGGTTCAATTGATTACTCAGGCCTTTCTACTGGAACCCTTGGAAACGGTCGGAAACTTCGCCATTCGCGAATGGTTGAAAAGCCTGGTCAATCGTAGACTGATCGCCGTACGTTGATCCGAAAATCAGAATTTAAAGGTAAGAGATAAAGATTTATGACCGATTTCGCAGAGATTCGTGCGCAATTTCCGATTTTAAAACAAACTGAAAACGGCCATCCTCTTGTCTATTTGGACAGTGGAGCTACCTCCCAGAAACCGTTAAAGGTCATTGAAGCTCTGGATCACTACTACCGCCATGAAAATGCCAATGTGCATCGCGGAGTTTACGGTTTGAGCGAACGTGCGACAGAAGCTTATGAAGGGAGCCGGGAAAAGGTTAGAAGTTTTATCAATGCTGGCTCTGTCCGGGAAGTCGTTTTTGTTCGGGGTACCACCGAAGCGATTAACCTGGTGGCAACAGCTTGGGGACAGGATAATCTAAAGCCCGGTGACGAGGTGATTATCACCGAAATGGAGCATCACTCCAATATCGTGCCTTGGCAGTTGTTGCGGGATCGATTGGGAATACGCTTGACGGTGTTACCGATCAACGATAAGGGAGAAGTTTGCTTAAATGCATTGTCTAACCACTTAAGTGAAAAAACCAAGTTGCTGGCCGTGACGCACATGTCTAATGCGTTGGGTTCGATTAATCCGGTGAAGGAAATGACCGCTCTGGCTCATGAAGCCGGTGCGAAGGTCTTGATCGATGGAGCGCAAGCTGTTCCGCACATGCAGGTGGATGTTCAAGATATCGGTTGTGATTTTTATGCTTTTTCGGCCCATAAAATGTACGGGCCAACCGGTATCGGCGTGCTCTATGCCAAAGAAGAGATTCTTGAAGCCATGCCGCCCTATCAAGGGGGAGGTGACATGATTTATTCGGTGACCTTCGAGAAAACTGAATATAACGTTTTGCCCTATAAATTCGAGGCGGGGACGCCACATATTGCCGGAGGAATTGGGCTGGGAGCCGCAATTGACTTTATGCAGTCGATCGGTTTAGACCGAATCGCCGCCTACGAGAACCGCTTGCTGGAGTACGCTACCCAGAAGCTACAAGCGATTGAAGGTTTGAGAATCATTGGTGAAGCGGATAACAAAGGGGGGGTGATTTCTTTCGTGATTGATGGAGCTCACCCTCATGATATGGCGACACTGATGGATCAGGATGGGATTGCCGTCAGGGCGAGTCACCATTGTGCGATGCCGGTGATGCAGCATTTTGATGTGCCTGCCACCATCCGCGCCTCTTTCGGGGTGTATAATAACTTCGAGGATATCGATAGACTGGTTGACGCAATTCTGGAAGCAAAAGAGATGTTGTTATAAGGCGGTAAAAAGCCTTTCTAGACGAGTGAGGGATGGCATGCTATGGAAGGATTGAAGTCTAAACTCAAGACCGCTTGGCAGCAGTTGGAAGGGTATCAGAAAATTTTCCTGATTACGGTTCTGGTGCTTTTCCCAGTGGGATTGATTTTTCCTCCGGTGATGGAGGTTCTGCTGTTGCCGTTAGCCTTTTTATCCTGTTCCGGCTAGACAGAGATGGTGGCTTCTCCATTGGAATGGATTCGTTTGGAATGTGTGCCTTTGCCGGATGCAGAAGTGGACGCGTGTGTCGTGTACTGGAATCCGACTTCACGAGACATTCAAGGGCAACGGGCTGAGTTCATTCGGTCTCTCGCCGAAGCCGCTCTGAAAGATGGCTATATTAAGACTCCGACGCTGAGTCATTTTGAAATTACCGATCCTCTAGCCAAACCTTCCGAACTGGCCGCTGTTCTGGGCCAATATTTCTGGGTCATTCCCCAGCCTGTTGAAGGGCCAGGCCCCGAAGAAAATGATGAAATGAATTCTTCTCACTTACTTCAGTAAAGCTTTTTTGAAGCGTCTTGTCTTGTGTCGGCACAGCCGAGGCCGAAAAAATTACACCGAAGACTCGATTTTTACCCTCTCAATGACCGCTTTTGGTTATCATATATTGCGATATGAATGAAAAATTTAGAAACAATCCAAAGCGAGACATTTAATCAGAGTGTATGAAAGACTATATTAAGCAAATCCACTTTGTCGGAATTGGCGGAGTGGGCATGGCGGGTATCGCCGAAGTTTGTTTGAATCTCGGCTACAGTGTTTCAGGCTCTGATATTCGCGAAAACCCAACGGTTCTGCGCCTGATGTCCCTAGGCGCACAAGTTCAAATCGGCCATGATGCCAACTATGTCAAGACCAGCGATGTTGTTGTGGTTTCGACGGCCATTTCCCAAGATAACCCTGAGGTCGAATACGCAAAAGAAGCTCGTATTCCGGTGATTCCTCGCGCAGCGATGTTGGCGGAATTGATGCGGATGCGATTCGGTATTGCCATTGCTGGAACGCATGGTAAGACGACCACTACCAGCTTGGCGGCATCCATTTTGACCCAGGGCGGGCTCGATCCGACTTTTGTGATCGGCGGAAAATTGAACCAGGTTGATTCCAATGCCCGGCTTGGTACCAGCAATTATTTGATTGCCGAAGCCGATGAATCCGATGCTTCTTTTCTGCATTTGTCGCCGATGATGTCAGTGGTGACCAATATCGATGAAGATCATATGGAGACCTATCAAGGGGATTACCAGGTATTGGAAAATACCTTTGTCGAGTTTATACATCGTCTGCCGTTTTACGGGATTGCCATTTTATGTATCGATGACGAAAATATTCGTAAAATGTTGCCCAAGTTGTCTCGTAAAACATATACCTACGGATTTTCAGAGGAGGCAGATGTCCGCGCCTATCAAGTGCGTGTCGATGGATTAAAGATGCAGTTCATGGTCAAAGCGCATGACCTTCCGCCATTTGAGGTGACGCTGAACCAGCCGGGGGAGCATAATATCTTGAATGCTTTGGCTGCGATTACCATCGGTCTGGAGCTGGATGTCTCGGTCAAGGATATTCAGGTGGCTTTGAGCCACTTCGGTGGGGTGGGGCGTCGTTTTGAAGTTTATCCGAACCGCTTGGTTGGCGGACACTCGATTACTCTGGTGGATGACTATGGTCATCACCCGACTGAACTCAGAGCAACAATCGAAACGGCGCGTGCGGCTTTTCCTGGGCAACGATTGGTGCTGGTGTTCCAGCCGCATCGTTATTCGCGGACACGGGATCTATTCGACGATTTTGTTCAGGTATT
>JAWVWZ010000028.1:0-10145 GCA_033723505.1 Hydrogenovibrio sp. | reverse complement strand
TTGTTGGGGCGTAAAGAAAGTGTGCATGCCGAGGATCGACAACAACTGGAAGAGCTCTCGAGTACGATTTTGATGGATGGAGACGTGGTACTGGTAATGGGTGCGGGAGACATCGGACAAGTGGCGAAGGAATGGAAAGATTATGAATCATGATCAGACGATAGCCCGGTTGGGAAAGGTGGCGGTCATTATGGGCGGTACCGCTGCGGAAAGAGAAGTCTCTCTCAAGAGCGGACGAGCGGTGACAGCTGCGCTTCAGGCGCAAGGTGTGGATGTGACCGGTATCGATGTCGTTTCGGTTGAACAATTGTTGGACATATCGAAAGAGTATGACCGTGTCTTCAACGCCATTCATGGGCGTTGGGGGGAGGATGGGGGTGTTCAGGCCGTACTGGATAAACTCGATGTACCCTATACCGGCAGTGGAATGGCAGCTTCGGCTCTGGCAATGGATAAATTAAGAACCAAATGGTTGTGGCGAGGTGCAGGGTTACCGACACCAGAGTTTATGGTGGTGTCGAAGGAAAGTCCTTTTGAACCATCCACATTCGATATGACTTTCCCTGTCATCGTCAAACCCTGTCATGAAGGTTCGAGTATCGGCATGCGCAAGGTCAATCACTTAGACGAGTTGGCCGAAGCGTTGGCTTATGCGCAGGAATTCGACAGTGAAATTCTGGTTGAGCAGTGGATCACCGGTAGAGAATATACCTGTGCGATTCTTGAGCATGATGCATTGCCGATGATTGAATTAAAGACTTCTCATGATTTTTACGACTTCAATGCCAAGTATCAGGCTAATGACACCCAATATATCTGCCCCTGCGGGTTGCCGGAATCACAGGAAAAGACCATTCAAAATATCGTCCTGGAAGCTTTTCATATTGTCGGTGCTAAAGACTGGGGGCGTATTGACCTGATGCTGGATGATGAGAACCAAGTCTGGCTCATCGAATTGAATACCGTTCCGGGCATGACCGATCATAGTCTGGTGCCAATGGCTGCCAAGGTGAGCGGACTTTCTTTCGAAGCCCTGGTTTTGAAAATCTTGATGTTGACACTGGATAGGGACGAACAGAAATGATGCGGCGAATCCTTTCAATAGGATTGTTCGTGGTACTGGTACTGGCATTGATCGCTTGGGTATTTTTCTCGCCCAATAAGGTGCTTGAGAATTATCATATTCGTTCTCACTTAAAACAGGTTGAAACAGGACAGGTTGATCAGGTGGTCAAACCTTATCTCGGCCAGTCATTTTGGCGGCTGGATTTGGAACGGTTGCATGCTCAGATCGTCCGGCTTGATTGGGTTTATAAAGCCAGCGTGACTCGACGCTGGCCGAATGAAATCGATATTACCATCGAAGAACAGCAACCTGTCGTGCGTTGGGGAAAGGATGCTTTGCTCAATAAGAATGGTGATATTTTTTACCCCCAGAACATCAAACCTTTCAAGGATTTTGTGGTCTTGGAGGGGGAAGATCTTCAGGCGAAAAAGCTCCTGTCGGATTTGGTGTTCTTTCAGAAAAAATTTCATCCAATGGGGTGGACCATCGATCGACTTTCCAGTCAGCCTGATGGAGGGTGGTTGATCCATTTTTGGAAGCATGCGACCGTAGAGTTGGATACCCATGATTGGCGACATAAACTGGATCGTTTCCTACGCGCTTACCCCAAAATAAAATCTTCCCTAAGAAACGATGCACTGCTATATGATTTACGCTATAGTAATGGTTTTGTGGTAAAGCAGAAAACGGACTCTGAACATAAGGATGGTACAAGTTCTTGAATCTTTGAGGCTTGAATAGAAGGTATTGAAATAAATGGCAAGAAAGCAACCCAACCCAAACTCGAATGTAGTGATTGGATTAGATATCGGAACCTCGAAAATCGCCGCGATCGTCGGTAAGGTGAAGCCAGATGGCGAGATAGAGGTCATCGGCATGGGAACCCACCCTTCGAAAGGCTTGAAAAAAGGGGTTGTCGTCAATATCGATTCCACCGTCGAGTCCATTCAGAGAGCCATAGACGAAGCGGAACGCATGTCAGGCGTTAAGGCCACTTCCGTTTCGGTGGGGATTGCCGGAAGCCACATTAACAGTTTCAACTCCAATGGAATGGTTGCCATTAGTCACCAGGAAGTTCAGGATCAGGACGTTCAAAGAGTGATCGACGCTGCACAAACCATCGCCATCCCGGGGGATCAGGAAGTGTTGCATATCCTGCCTCAGGAATTCATGATCGATAATCAGGGCGGGATTCGTGAACCGGTGGGAATGTCAGGTGTTCGCCTGGAAGCAAAAGTCCACATGGTGACCGGTTCTGTAAGTGCCGCACAGAATATTGCCAAGTGTGTGGAAAAATGCGCGCTGCGCGTCGACAACTTTATTCTTGAACAATTAGCATCGTCGGAAGCGGTTTTGTCTGAAGACGAGAAAGAGCTTGGGGTCTGTTTGGTGGACATCGGCGGAGGCACCACGGATATTGCCGTGTTCCAGAACGGTGCGATTCGCCATACCGCAGTCATCCCGGTCGCGGGAGATCAGGTCACTAATGACATTGCCGTTGCATTGCGAACGCCGACTTCTGCTGCGGAAGAGATTAAACGTAAATATGCTTGTGCTCTGCCGCAACTTATTGCGCAGGACGAAGAGATTGAAGTCGCTTCGGTAGGGGATAGACCGGCACGCTGTTTGTCGCGTCACACTTTGGTCGAGGTGATTGAACCGCGTTATGAAGAACTGTTTCAGTTGATTCAGGCAGAATTACGTCGCGCCAACTTCGAAAATAAAATCGCAGCGGGCATCGTCCTTACCGGTGGAAGTTCGATGGTGGAAGGTGCGGTTGAACTGGCAGAAGAGGTGTTTCATATGCCGGTTCGTCTAGGCGTTCCTATGGGCGTTTCCGGGTTGAAAGAAGAGGTCTCCAGCCCTTCGTTTGCGACAACGGTCGGATTGTTGATGTATGCGAAAGATCACCAGTCTTTTTCCAGCAATGCGACTTCGTCCGGTAAAAATCAACCTATGTCAGAAGAGTCGATTCTCATCAAAATGAAAAACTGGTTTAGCAACAGTTTTTAAGCTTCGATTTCCGTTAAGTCGCGTCTTGGATTATGGTAAAATTCTGCCTTTAAATTCTATATTATCGATTTAGGTTACCTGGGCGTGAAACAAAAGACATTAGCGAATACAATCAAAGCGAAAGGTGTGGGCCTTCATACCGGGCACGAGGCGTTGATGACGCTTCGGCCCGCACCTGAAAATACAGGCATTGTTTTCCGCCGTGTCGACCTGTCTCCTGCAGTTGAGTTAAAAGTCTCTCCGGAACTGGTGGGTGAAACCACTTTGTGTACCACTCTGGTCAAGCCTGTTGGCGAGCAAAAAGTTAAAATCGCAACGATTGAGCATTTAATGTCTGCCTTGGCTGGTGTGGGAATTGATAATCTGTATATTGATATCGATTCCGACGAAGTCCCTATCATGGATGGCAGCGCTTCCCACTTTATCTTTTTGTTGCAAGCCGCAGGGGTGGTTTTGCAGGATGCCCCCAAAAAATTCATCCGCATTCTGAAAACGGTTAAGGTCGAAAATACCAAGGGGGGTGTCGCCCAGTTCGACCCTTATGAAGGTTATCGTTTGAATTTTTCAATCGAATTCGATCACCCTGCATTTGATGAAACAGCGGAAAAAATGACGCTGGAATTCTCATCGACAGCCTATTTCAAAGAAGTCAGCCGCGCACGGACTTTCGGTTTTATGAAAGATATGGAACGCTTGAGAGAGCAAAATCTTGGCTTGGGAGCAGGCTTGCACAATGCGATCGGTTTGGATGACAATGGTGTGATGAACAAGGAAGGTCTTAGAGACAAGGACGAGTTTGTCCGTCATAAAATCTTGGACGCTGTCGGAGATTTATATATGGCAGGCCATCCGATTGTTGGAGAATTCACTGCTCACAAATCGGGTCATGCGTTGAACAACCAATTGTTAAGGGCGTTGATGTCCGATCCGGATGCCTATGAAATCGTCGATTACCACGGTAAGGATCACCCGATTGAATACGGAAGCAGTAAGGTCTTGGTGTGAAGACCGGATAGAAAATTTAAAAAACCAGTCAAATGACTGGTTTTTTTGTTTTTTAGCGACAGATAACCTTTAAAATTGTTTGCGCCACCCTCATAATGACAGGGAAGGTATGGAGAGGAATCTCAACGCTATCTCATTATTTTGGTGGGGAGTTATGTTAGAATAAATCCCATTTTTTAACCTTGATGAAATTTATAAAGATGCGCTGATAATAGGGCATCTCAACAATTAAAACTGGACTCAATCACGAATGGACTTGTCTTTTTTCACTAAAATTTTTGGCAGTCGAAACGACCGTTTATTAAAGAAATATTATAAAAGAGTTGATCAGATCAATGCCCTGGAAGAGCAGGTTCAATCCCTCTCCGACGATCAGCTTAAAGCGAAACATCAAGAGTTTAAATCTAGAATCGCTTCCGGAGAAAGCTTAGACCACATTCTTCCTGAAGCCTTCGCCATTGTTAGAGAGGCGAGTAAACGCGTACTTGGCTTGCGCCATTATGATGTCCAGTTGATCGGTGGGATGGTTCTTCATGAAGGCAATATCGCCGAGATGAGAACCGGTGAAGGGAAAACCTTGGTCGCAACCTTGCCGGCTTATTTGAATGCCTTGGCAGGACAAGGGGTGCATGTCATTACCGTGAATGATTATCTCGCCGCGCGTGATGCAGAACAGATGGGGCAGCTATATGGTTTCTTGGGGTTGTCCACCGGTGTCATTCTCTCCGGCCAGCCGCAGGAAGAGAAAAAAGCCGCTTACGATTGCGATATCACCTATGGGACCAACAATGAGTTTGGTTTTGACTATTTGCGCGACAATATGGCGATCCTGGCTGAAGAAAGGGTGATGCGCCCTCAGTTCTTCGCCATCGTCGATGAGGTGGATTCGATTTTGATTGATGAGGCGAGAACGCCATTGATTATTTCCGGTCCCGCCGAAGATAAATCGGATCTGTATCAGCAGATCAATCCTCTGATTGCTTCTTTGGAACAAGGGGAAGAAGACAAGGAAACCAAAACCTCGACCGGTGATTACACCATCGATGAAAAAGCCAAACAAATTCATTTGACCGACGAGGGTCACTCGAAAGTGGAGGCCATGCTGGTTGAAATCGGCTTAATCGGTGAAAACGAATCTTTGTATGATGCCGAGCATATCAGCTTGATGAAGCATATTAACGCGGCCTTGAGAGCAAACCTGCTGTTTGAAAAAAACCGAGACTATATCGTTCAGGATAATGAAGTCGTTATCATTGACGAATTCACCGGACGAAAAATGCAGGGACGTCGTTGGGGCGATGGCTTGCACCAAGCGGTGGAAGCGAAAGAAGGTGTGCAGATTCAAGCCGAAAGTCAGACCTATGCCTCGATCACCTTCCAGAATTATTTCCGTCAGTATGAAAAACTGTCTGGCATGACAGGAACGGCCGATACCGAAGCCGGCGAATTTCTTTCAACCTATTCGTTGGAAGTCGTGGTCATTCCGACCAATATTCCGCCAAAGCGAAAAGATTTACCGGATCTGGTTTTTCTGGATATTGAGGGCAAGTTCACTTCGATTGTTCGTGATATCAAAGCAATTCATGAAAAACAACAACCGATTTTGGTGGGGACGGCATCAATCGAGATGTCGGAAGTGTTGTCGAGCCTACTGCAGAAAGAAAAGATTGCCCATAATGTTTTGAACGCAAAACAACACGAAAGGGAAGCCCATATTATTGCCAATGCCGGACAACCGGGAGCAATTACTATCGCGACCAATATGGCTGGTCGCGGAACCGACATTGTGTTGGGAGGGAACCTGGAAATGGAACTGGCGGCATTGGACAATCCGAGCGAGGAAGAAGTCAAAGCCGTTAAGGCAGCCTGGCAGAAACGTCATCAACAGGTTTTAGATGCGGGAGGGCTGATGGTAATCGGTTCCGAGCGTCATGAATCTCGAAGAATCGATAATCAGTTGCGAGGGCGTTCCGGTCGCCAAGGGGATCCAGGGGTTACCCGGTTTTACCTTTCTTTGGACGATGATCTGATGCGCCGATTTGCATCGGAGAAAGTGAAAAACATGATGCGTCGTCTGGGCATGAAGTCCGACGAACCAATCGAACACAATATGGTGACCAAGTCGATTGAACGCGCGCAAAAACAAGTCGAGCGAATGCATCAGGATGAGCGTGCCAACCTGTTGAAGTTCGATAATATTTCCAACGAACAACGTAAGGTCGTCTATACCCAGCGTAATGAGTTGATGGAAGAAGAAGATGTTTCTGAAATCATTGATTCCTTGCGCGAAAACGTGATTGAATCCTTGATGGCCAATTATGTGCCACCCGGAAGTATCGAAGAGCAATGGAACTTGCCTGAATTGGAGACGGCTTTAAAAGAAGAGCTCGGGTTCGACTTTCCCGTCACACAATGGGTTGCGGAAGATAAAGGGCTTTATGAAGAAAAATTGCGAGAGAAGATCGTTGCCGAAGCCAAATCCGAATATGACGTGAAAATGCAGATCGTGGATGAAAAAACGCGCCATCACTTCGAAAAGGAAGTGTTGTTGCGTACCATCGATCAGCAATGGCGCGAACATTTAAATGAAATGGACTACCTCCGTCGCTGGATCCACTTGAAAGGCTTTGCGCAAAAAGATCCTTTCCAGGAGTATCGTTCAACGTCTGCGGAAATGTTTGAAGCCTTCCTAGATGCGGTGATGTTCGAGACCATCCAGACCCTGTCTCTGATTCAGATACAGGGCTCGACGGATGTCGATGCCTTTGAAAAACAGCAGATTGAAGAGCGTCCTCAGCAGTTGGACGCAACCCATCCTGCTGCTGAAGGTATGAGAGAGACCATTGAAGATGAGGGCGATGCCGAACAGCCTTTCCGTCGAGAGGCTCCGAAGGTCGGGCGCAATGACCCTTGTCCGTGTGGTTCTGGAAAAAAATATAAACAATGCTGTGGTAAATTAAGTTGATTGCCGCTATGATTAATTAACGGTAGATTTAACCCAGTCAAAAGCCCACTTTATTCGGTGGGCTTTTTTAGTTTTTGTGAGAATAATTATGGATATGAACCCCCTTATTCATCCTGTTCAAGGTGCCTATTTAGGGACAACCAAGGCCGGCATTAAAAAGTCTGGTGCGGAAGATTTCGTGCTGATGCAGTTCGCGCCAGAGTCTGTAACCGTCGCCACCTTTACCCAGAATGCTTTTTGTGCCGCACCGGTCACCTTGGCAAAAGCCAATTTGACTGGAAAGATGCCAAGAGCTTTCGTGATTAATAGCGGCAATGCCAATGCCGGTACCGGAAAACAGGGTCTGGCCGATGCGCGCTCAACCTGCGACTGGGTGGCACAGGAGTTGGGAATTGATGCAGAAGAGGTTTTGCCATTTTCAACCGGTGTGATCGGCGAAAATTTGCCAATGACGAAAGTTCGGGCCGCGATCCCGATGGCGGCGGCGAATTTATCGATTGATGGTTGGGCGGATGCAATGAAAGGCATTATGACTACCGACACGGTCGAAAAGATGGTCAGTCGTAAGGTCTCAATCGAAGGCCATGAGATAACCATAACCGGAATGTCGAAAGGGTCCGGGATGATTCACCCTAATATGGCGACCATGTTGGGATTTGTGGTCACCGATGCCAAGATTAGTCGGACGTGTTTGCAGCAGGCAATTACCGATGCTGTCAATCTGTCATTTAACCGAATTACCGTTGATGGCGACACTTCCACAAACGACGCTTGCACGCTTACGGCAACACAGCAGGCGGATATGCCGGTGATTGATGAGTTGGATTCATTAGCTTATCAGGAATTTGCCAATGCCATCAATCATTGCATGATGGATCTGGCACAAAAGATTGTCCGGGATGGAGAGGGTGCGACCAAGTTTGTCGCCATTGAGGTGGAGAGTGCACGTTCCACTGAAGAAGCATTGAAGGTCGCTCATGCCGTGGCTTTGTCTCCGTTGGTAAAAACGGCGCTATTTGCTTCCGATCCGAACTGGGGCAGAATTCTTGCTGCCGTTGGACGCTCCGGGGTAGAAAACCTGAATATCGATGCGCTTAAGATCTATCTGGGAGAGGTTTTGCTGGTTGAAAACGGCGGTCGTGCTGACTCATATACCGAAGCGGCAGGTCAAGCTGTTATGGATCAGCAGGATATCACCATTCGCATTCTCCTGAATCGCGGAGAAGTCGGAGAGGTGGTTTGGACCACGGATTTTTCTTATGATTATGTCAAAATCAATGCCGAGTACCGGACTTGATTTTTTAAATCAATGTTATCGATCACTGGGCGCGAAAAAATGCGTCCAGTGGTTTCTGTTCTAACCGACAATCTCTTTGAGAGCTTCGCATAACGCCTGATTTTCTGCATCGGTTCCGATGGTAATTCTCAGGTATTGATCAATTCTTGGTTTGTTGAAATATCGCACGATAATCGCTTTTTTTCTAAGTTGCTGAGCGATCTCTTCTGCTGCCATTGTTGCATGTTTGGCAAAAACGAAATTGGCTTTTGACGGAATCACTTCAAAGCCATTGGTATTGAGAAAATCGGTCAAGATCGTACGGGTGTCGATGATTTTTTGGCAGGTTTGCGCAAAATACGCCTGATCTTCCAGTGCGGCGATGCCAGCAGGGATTGCCAGACGATCCATTGGATAGGAGTTGAAACTGTTTTTAACGCGCTCCAGTCCTTCAATTAAATCTTCGTGCCCCATCGCAAAACCAATGCGCAAGCCTGCCAATGCTCTCGATTTGGAATAGGTCTGTACCACTAACAGGTTCGAATATTTGCCAATCAGGCTTGCCGCGGACTCTCCGCCAAAATCGACATAGGCTTCATCGATGACGACAACTGAAGTCGGATTATTGCGGATGATGGTTTCAATCGCTTCCAGCGGCAAATACCTTCCAGTTGGCGCATTTGGATTAGGGAAAATGATTCCGCCATTTTCACACTGATAATCCTCTGGGTTGATTTCAAACGCATCCGTCAAGGGAATGGTTCGGTAGTCGATACCATAAAGCCCGCAGTAGACTGGATAAAAGCTGTAAGTGATATCGGGAAATAATAAAGGCTTGTTGTGCTTGAGTAATCCCATAAAAATATGGGCCAACACTTCGTCCGAACCGTTGCCGACAAATACCTGATTGGCTTCAAGTCGATAGTACTGCTGAATCGCCAGCTTCAGCGCATCCGCATTAGGGTCAGGATAAAGGCGCAGTTTTTCGTCGACCGCACCACGAATGGCATCCAGTACCTTAGGTGAAGGAGGGTACGGGCTTTCGTTGGTGTTGAGCTTGATTAGCTTTTCGACTTTTGGCTGTTCTCCGGGAACATAAGGGGTGAGTGTGTGGACAAGGTCACTCCAGTACTGGCTCATAAATTCGACTCTCAGGTTCGTTTGATACTAGGGAGTATTCTACTGTATCTCCTGTTTTTTTTCTGAGTGAAAACTACCCAGCCTGGCAGATTTTTGTCACAATAGTCGTCTGATTTTAAAGAAAGAAAAGGGATCTGCATGGCTAGACTGCAAATCGTCGTTGGTGTCTTGAAAAAACAAAATCAAGTCCTCTTATCATTAAGGCAAAAACATCAGGCCTATGCGGATTTCTGGGAGTTTCCCGGCGGCAAGGTCGAATCGGGTGAATCTTTCGAGCAGGCTTTGCAGCGCGAGTTTGAAGAAGAAGTCGGTGTGCATACGGCCAACTGGCAACCACTGATTACGATTCCTTGGGACTATGAGCATGCTTCGGTGAGTTTGAATGTGTTTGTCAGCGAAGACTTCGAAGGTGAGCCTGTCGGCATGGAAGGGCAGCAAATTGCCTGGGTCGACACCGACTCGTTGAGTGAATATCACTTCCCGGAGGCCAATCAAGGGATTGTTCGTGCGCTTTGTTTGCCACACGAATATATGATCAGTGGCGGTTTCCACGATGCCAAAGATGGTCTGCACCGCTTAGAGACGGCGTTAAAAGAAGGGGTTCGATTGGTTCAGTTGCGCGCAAAAAACCTTGAAGAAGAGGCCTTTTTGGCCTTTGCCAAGCCCGCGATTGCGTTGGT
>JAWVWZ010000027.1:0-10316 GCA_033723505.1 Hydrogenovibrio sp. | reverse complement strand
TACATAGATCAACGGTAGGGTCGGCTTGCCTTCGGCCAGGTCATCGCCGATATTTTTACCTAACTCGGCTTCGTCGGCCATATAGTCCAGAGCGTCATCGATCAGTTGAAAAGCCGCGCCCAAGTGTTTGCCGTAATTGGCAAAAGCGGCTTCCAGTTCGGGCTTTTCGGCCAGAACCGGCCCCAACATGGCAGCGGCTTCAAAGAGTTTGGCGGTTTTACGGTGAATGACTTCCAGGTAACGTTCCACCGTCGTGTCGGCATCATGGCAGTTCAGTAGCTGTAAAACCTCGCCTTCGGCGATGACGTTGGTCGTCTCCGACATGATTTCCATGATTTTCATCGATCCCGGTTCAACCATCATTTCGAATGAGCGGGAGTAAAGGAAGTCACCCACCAGTACACTGGCTGCATTCCCCCAGACTTCGTTCGCGGTTTTATTGCCTCGACGGGTCGTCGATTCATCGACGACGTCGTCATGTAGCAGGGTGGAGGTATGGATGAATTCTATGACCGCCGCCATGGTCAAGTGCTGTTCCCCACGGTAGTCGCAGGCTCTGGCGCAAAGTAGAACCAGCAGCGGGCGCAGTCTTTTACCGCCGCTGTTGATAATATAATGGCCGATTTGATTGATTAACACGACATCCGATGAGAGTTTGTCCAAGATCAGTCGATCCGTCTTGGCAATGTCGTCTGAGATAAGAGCCTGAATGTCAGTTAATGTCATAGAATGGTATTTTGATTCTGAATAAATTAAAGTGTGTGCAAAGTTTATTATGAATGTTAGCGCGATTCAAAGCGATTTAGAGAATATTTTTGCATAAAAATATTTTGCGAGAGGAAGAAGCGCATCAAAGTAGCGAAGATTTTCTTTTCAGGTTTGAATTGCAGCGGATGCAAGTTCCCGAAAAGCTTACGAAAATCAGGATCTTGCCGGCTTTCAAAAAATTGTCGCCGATAAAATAAAATTTCGGTAAATTCAATTGACCTAGCGGGAAAAAATCTCTATAATTCCGCCTTTGCCGTAATTTTCGGCCAAATGAATACAGAATTTTGAGTAAAAATCCTTTTGAGTGCCTTTTATGGGATTCGACGTTAAGTTGAATGACCGGGTTCTTGGGGATGTTTGAGTAAAATAGAAACCGGGAGTTTCCAAGAATGTATGCGGTAATTAAAACCGGTGGTAAGCAGTATAGAGTACGTGAAGGCCAAGTTCTACGTATTGAATCACTTAATGCAAACGAAGGTGATGCAGTAGAATTTGACCAGGTCATGATGGTTGGTGAAGGCGCTGATGTGAAAGTTGGTTCACCTCTTGTTGAAGGCGCTAAAGTTGCTGCGACTGTTAAGTCAAACGGTCGAGGCAAGAAAGTGACTATCATCAAGTTCCGTCGTCGTAAGAACAAGTCACGCTCTAAGCAAGGCCATCGCCAGAACTACACTGAAGTAGAGATCGGTAAGATCACTGCTTAATTGAAATTTAAGTTTATAACAAACTTTAATTTTTAAGATTAATACAACTTGAGCTGCTTCTGAGTAGGGGGTAGACAGGTTAACCAGGAGATTGTCACCATGGCTCATAAAAAGGCTGCAGGTAGTACAAAAAACGGTCGCGATTCTAATGCTCAGCGATTAGGTGTTAAGCGCTTTGGTGGTGAGCAAGTTTCAGCTGGAAGCATCATTGTTCGTCAACGTGGTACTAAATTCCACGCAGGTGACAATGTAAGTCGCGCTAAAGACGATACTTTGTTTGCGACAGCGGATGGTAAAGTTGCTTTCGTAACTAAAGGTAAGCCAGTACGTACTTACGTAACAATCGAAGCTAACTAAGTTTCGCTTTCAGATTGTTAACAGAACGCCCCGCTTGTCGGGGCGTTTTTGTTTGTGATGGTTACATTTGTTTAGTGTGGGTGGCTTTACAAGGCCGTAACGTCATTTATAATTTTGGTAACCTTTCGGAAAAAGCATTTTGCAGTAGTTTAGTGCAAGGCGCTTCCGAGTTGATAAGAAGAGATTGAGATGCAATTTGTTGATGAAGCTAAAATACGGGTGACTGCTGGTCGAGGCGGTAACGGTGTTGCCAGTTTCCGCCGGGAAAAATATATCCCGTTCGGCGGGCCTAATGGCGGCGATGGCGGCGATGGCGGCAGTGTTTACTTCGTGGCGAATCGCAATCTGAATACCTTGGTCGACTTTCGCTTTACTCGCGATTTCAAGGCGCAAAACGGCCAGGCAGGGATGGGGCAGCAGAAAACCGGGCGTGCCGGAGAAGACCTGTTGATTGAAGTGCCTGTCGGAACCATTGTCCGTGACATTGATACGGATGAAATTATCGGAGACCTGATTGAGCATGGCCAGAAGCTTTTGGTCGCTCAAGGGGGGCGTCACGGTTTGGGGAATGTTCATTTCAAGAGCAGTACCAACCGTACGCCACGCCAATGTACGCCGGGAGAACCGGGAGATGAACGCAATCTTGCCTTGGAATTGGCGGTATTGGCGGATGTCGGTTTGCTCGGTCTGCCTAATGCCGGTAAGTCCAGTTTGATTTCCGCGGTTTCCGCAGCCAGACCGAAGGTGGCCAATTATCCGTTTACCACGTTATATCCCAATCTGGGGGTTGTCAGGATTTCTGCAGAATCCAGTTTTGTGATTGCAGATATTCCGGGGTTGATTGAAGGTGCGTCTGAAGGTGCCGGACTGGGGATTCAGTTTTTAAAACACTTATCCCGAACCGGACTGCTGCTGCATTTGGTCGATATTGCGCCGATGGACGAATCGGATCCTGTAGAAGCTGTGCGTGTCATTGAGGCGGAGCTGGAAAAATACAGTGAAGAACTGGCGTCCAAAGAGCGCTGGCTGGTATTGAATAAAATCGATTTGTTGCTTCCCGAAGAAGCGGATCAGCTTTGTCATGAGATTGAAAAGTCATTGAATTGGTCAGGACCGGTTTATCGGATTTCTGCTGTGAATCGAGAAGGGACGGAGCAGTTGATGAAGGATATTGCTTACAAGTTGCATCAGAATAAACTGAATGCGGAACAAGAACCATCAGAGTAGGAATCGACGTCGTGCAAAATCGTTTAGGCGTTAAAAATTCAAAGCGTTGGGTCGTGAAAATCGGCAGTGCGCTGTTGACGGATGATGGCAAAGGCTTGAATTTGTCCGCGATGAAAAATTGGATCGCACAAATGGTTGAGCTGCGCCGTCAGGGCATTGAGTTGGTGATTGTTTCTTCGGGCTCTGTCGCTGAGGGAATTCAGCGTCTGGGCTGGTCATCACGCCCTAAAGAAATCAATAAACTTCAAGCGGCAGCGGCCGTCGGGCAAATGGGCCTGGTTCAGGCCTACGAGTCGGAGTTTGCGAAAAATGACATTTTGACCGCGCAAATATTGATGACCCATGACGACCTGTCGAATCGTGCGCGTTATTTGAATGCCTCTAATACCATCGAAACCCTGTTGTCTCACGGCGTGGTGCCGATTATCAATGAAAACGATACCGTGGTCACTGATGAAATCCGTTTTGGCGATAATGATACCTTGGCTGCCTTGACGGCGAATCTGGTGTCGGCTGATGTATTGGTGATTTTGACAGATCAGCAAGGGCTGTATGACGATAATCCTCGTACCAATCCGAATGCCAAACTGATTTCGGAGGCGCACGTCAGTCGCAAAGATATTGAGGAAATGGCGAGCCCGGAAGGTGGGGCGCTCGGCAAAGGCGGAATGTACACTAAGGTGATGGCTGCTAAACGTGCTGCTCGTTCGGGGACAGCGACCTTTATTGCGTCCGGGCGCGAAGAGCGGGTGCTGCCAAGACTGTATGCCGCAGAAGCGTTGGGCACTTTGCTGGTGCCGGATTTGGAGCCGATGACGGCGCGTAAGCAATGGTTGGCGGGACATCTTCAGGCAAAAGGCCAGTTGGTATTGGATGATGGTGCGGTCAATGCTTTGAAACAGTCTGGCAGAAGTTTGTTGCCGATTGGAGTTGTCAGTTTGTCGGGGCAGTTCCAGCGGGGCGAAATGGTGGTCTGCGTCAATCAGCAGAATCGCGAAGTCGCTCGAGGCCTGGTGAACTATCCGGCGGCAGATGCCCAAAAAATCATCGGACAGCCTTCTTCTGAAATCGAAAAGCTATTGGGTTACAGTGAGGGTGAGTTCCTGATTCACTGCGACAATCTTGTGCTGGTCGATTAACGAAGGCTGGCACGTGCTCATTCCTGTCCCCCGCCCGGCAGATTTTCCAATTTTCTATCCTTGTCTGTCTTGAAAAGCATAAAACTGCCTATATATTCTTGACAGTGTCACACGAATCTCTAAAATAATTAGCACTCTCATGTATAGAGTGCTAATTAGATGCTTTATATTTATGAAATTAATCACTTTTTAGGAGAACCTATCAATGAATATTAAACCTTTGCATGACCGTGTTGTTGTCCGTCAGGTTGAAGAGCAAAAAGAATCTGCTGGCGGCATCCTGCTACCTGGCTCCGCTCAGGAAAAAGAAAATATGGGCGAAGTCGTCGCAGTAGGACCGGGTAAAGCTTCTGACAGCGGTACAGTGGTGCCAATGACGGTTAAGGTCGGAGATAAGGTGTTGTTCGGCCAGTATTCTGGTCAAGAGGTGAAGGATGAGCAAGGCCAGCCTCTGAAAGTTATGCGTGAAGACGACATCATCGCAATTATTGAATAATTGCGATCAATCGTAAGAATCATTTTTAAATAAAGAGACAAACAAGGAAATTTACAATGGCAAAAGACGTTAAATTTGGTTTAGACGCACGCGAGAAAATGGTAGATGGGATTAATATTCTAGCGGATGCGGTTAAAGTCACACTAGGACCGAAAGGTCGTAACGTTGTGCTTGAGAAAAGCTTCGGTGCGCCAACCGTCACAAAAGATGGTGTTTCGGTCGCTCGTGAGATTGAACTGGAAGACAAGTTCATGAACATGGGGGCGCAGATGGTGAAAGAAGTTTCTTCTCAAACTAACGATGTCGCCGGTGACGGAACAACGACCGCGACGGTTTTGGCACAATCCATCGTTCGTGAAGGGATGAAGTCGGTCGCGGCCGGTATGAACCCAATGGATTTGAACCGTGGTATTCATAAAGCGGTAGAAGCGGTAGTTGCTGAAATTCAAAAAATGGCAGTGCCATGTACGACTTCTGCGGCCATTGCACAGGTCGGAACCATCTCTGCGAACTCTGATGCTTCTGTCGGGCAAATGATCGCCGAAGCGATGGAAAAAGTATCAACTGAAGGCGTTATCACCGTGGAAGAAGGGTCTTCTTTGCAGGATGAGCTGGTTGTGGTTGAAGGGATGGAATTCGACCGTGGTTACCTGTCTCCTTATTTCGTGACGAACCAGGATAAGATGGTTGCGGAATTGGAAAATCCTTATGTACTGTTGCATGATAAGAAAATCTCCAACATTCGTGAACTGTTGCCGACTTTGGAAGCGGTTTCCAAGTCCGGTCGTCCTTTGTTGATCATTGCTGAAGATGTCGATGGCGAAGCTTTGGCAACTTTGGTAATCAACAATATGCGCGGTATCGTGAAGGTCGCTGCAGTGAAAGCGCCTGGATTCGGTGAGCGTCGTAAGGCCATGCTACAGGATATGGCGGTATTGACTGGTGGAACGGTTATTTCTGAAGAAGTTGGTTTGAGCCTGGATAGTGTCACTCTGGATCTATTGGGTGAAACTAAGTCTGCCGTTGTGGGTAAAGACTCGACCAAGTTGATTGACGGTGCCGGTTCGAAAGAAGACATTGTTGCACGTTGTGCTCAAATCAAGTCTCAGGTTGAAAACACGACTTCCGACTACGATAAAGAAAAACTTCAAGAGCGTTTGGCGAAATTGTCAGGTGGTGTGGCTGTATTGAAATTGGGTGCAGCAACTGAAGTTGAAATGAAAGAGAAAAAAGACCGTGTTGACGATGCGTTGCACGCGACACGTGCTGCGGTTCAGGAAGGGATCGTCGCAGGTGGTGGCGTTGCCTTGGTTCGCGCCAAGTCCAATATCGACATCAAAGGAGATAACGACGATCAGGAAGTCGGTATCCAGATCGCTTTGCGCGCAATGGAAGAGCCAATGCGTCAGATCGCAGCGAACTGTGGCCTGGAAGGTTCAGTCATTGTGAATAAGGTCATGGAAGGTGAAGGCAACTTCGGTTTCGACGCTTCTAAGGAAGAGTATGTCGATATGATCGAGGCGGGTATCATCGACCCTGCGAAAGTCACACGTTCTGCGTTGCAGAATGCAGCGTCAGTTGCAGGTCTTGTCCTGACAACGGGTGCGGCGATTGCAGATCTTCCTGCGAAAGACGGCGGTGCGGCAGATGCGGCGGCAGCTGGCGGCATGGGAGGCATGGGCGGCATGATGTAATCATCGCCCCGGTCGGCCGCTTTTATGGCCGACCAAGTTTAAGCCTAAACCGCTTAATAACCAAAAACCCGCCTTGTGCGGGTTTTTTTATCACTTATCGAATGCTATCAAAAGCCAAAAGGTTTCTGATAGGGTTGGATCGGAAATCATTTTAAGAGGAAGCTAATGACGCATCCGATTTTGTATTCCTATCGCCGCTGTCCTTATGCGATGCGAGCAAGAATGGGGGTTTATGCTTCGGGCATTCAGGTCGAGCAGAGAGAAATTGTGTTCTGGGACAAGCCGGAACCCATGCTTCAAGCATCGCCAAAAGGGACGGTTCCTGTGTTGGTGACGGGGGCAGAGGTGATCGATGAGAGTTTCGATATTCTGCTGTGGGCACTGGCACGTTCGGATCGATTCGGCTGGTTGCCGGAGTCTTCAGATCGCTATCGGCAGGCGAAAGACTGGGTGAGTTTGAACGATTATGAGTTCAAGCCTGCTCTGGATCGTTATAAATATGCTGACCGACACCCGGAGCATCCTCAGGTTGTCTATCGTCAACAAGGAGAAGAGTTTCTGGCACAATGTGAAGCTCAGCTTGAGAAAACCCTTTATTTGACGGGGAAGCAATGTTCTTTTGCGGATATTGCGATTTTTCCATTTATTCGCCAGTTCGCGCACGTCGATAAAACCTGGTGGGCGCGACGCCCTTATCCGAAAGTGTATGATTGGTTAAAGGGGCATTTGGATGCCGATTATTTCAGGGGCGTAATGAAAAACCGACCAGTTTGGCAACCAGGCCAGCACCCATTATGGGTGGATGAGCCGGAGCTGGAAACCAGAGATCAGTTTGCACGTAAAGCCTTGGCGCAATCATAGCATCGCGGAGATTTTGCACGACAGGAATTCTTTGGCGAATTTTGCTGACAAATTCGCTAAAATAACGATTTCAACCCAGACATAAAATGGAACGAAAATGAAAAAGATAAAAGTAGGCATCGTAGGCGGCACGGGTTATACCGGTGTGGAATTACTGAGATTGCTGGCGCACCACCCGAGAGCTGAAGTGAAGATGATCACTTCTCGAAGTGAAGAAGGGGTTGCGGTAGCGGAGATGTATCCGAATTTGCGTGGTGTCTACGATCTTCGTTTTTCCGTGCCTGATGTGGCAAAGTTGAAGACCTGTGACCTTGTTTTTTTCGCGACGCCGCACGGTGTTGCCATGAGCATGTCGAAAGAATTGATCGAAGCTGGTGTAAAAGTGATCGATCTGGCAGCGGATTTCAGAATCAAGGATTTACCACTCTGGCAGGAATGGTACGGACAGGAGCATACCGGAGCCGATTTGATGCCGTCGGTTGCTTATGGACTGCCGGAATACTATCGTGATGCGATCAAACAGGCAAAGATTGTCGCCAATCCGGGCTGTTACCCAACCAGTATCCTGCTGGGAATTTTGCCTTTATTGAAAGCCGGACTGATTAAGCCCGACAATATTGTGGCAGATGGCAAGTCGGGGGTCAGTGGTGCAGGAAAAGGGGCGAATGTTGCAATGCTCGGAGCGGAAATGAGCGAAAGCTTTAAAGCTTATGGCGCTGCGGGCCATCGACACTTGCCGGAAATGAAGGAAAAACTGACCGAGCAAACCGGTGTCGATATCGGTTTGACTTTCGTGCCGCATCTAGTACCGATGATACGGGGGATGGAATCTTCTATTTATGCAACGCTGGTGGAAGAGACCTCACAGGCAGAGTTGCAGGCGTTATATGAAGAAGCTTATGCGGACGAGGCTTTTGTCGATGTCATGCCGGCCGGCAGTTTACCGGAAACACGTATGGTTAAAGGGTCTAATATGTGTCGATTGGCCGTTTACCGCCCGCAAGGCGGACAGCAGGTGGTGATTTCCTCGGTGATCGATAATCTGGTCAAAGGCGCCTCTGGACAGGCGGTTCAGAATATGAATATCCTGTTCGACCTGCCTGAAACCATGGGGCTGGAACATATCGCCCTGCTTCCCTAAGTCTAGCGTAATCGGATGGGCGGCCAGACTTGGGGTTTGGCAATCCATCTCTTATTGAAACGCTTTTTGTTATATAATAATCGTTTATGAATC
Organism: Hydrogenovibrio sp.; assembly: GCA_033723505.1. Classification (GTDB taxonomy): domain Bacteria; phylum Pseudomonadota; class Gammaproteobacteria; order Thiomicrospirales; family Thiomicrospiraceae; genus Hydrogenovibrio. The sequence continues at coordinate 1,836 of JAWVWZ010000027.1, read as the reverse complement.
AGTAAAGACTTTTGCCCGAAGTCGCCTCGATTTGCAGTCATGGCTGCAAGTGGCGTCATTTTTTCGTGCAAAGGCTTAACCAGCGATATCAGCGGAGATCACTTATGTCTGAAATGCCTACTCCAGTTAATTTTACCGATGCGGCGGCAGCCAAGGTTAGCGGTTTGATCGAGGATGAAGGAAATCCAGATTTGAAGCTGCGCGTATATATCACCGGGGGTGGCTGTTCGGGATTCCAATATGGCTTTACCTTTGATGAGAATCAAGCGGAAGATGATACTGTCGTCGATAAAAATGGCGTGAAGCTCATGATCGATCCGATGAGTTTTCAATATCTGGTCGGAGCCAAAATCGATTACTTGGAAGACCTTCAAGGGGCTCGTTTTGTGATCGAAAATCCGAATGCGGCCACGACTTGCGGTTGCGGTTCTTCTTTCAGCGTTTAAGCAAATAATTTAATAGTTCTATGCAATATATTCCAGGCTTGGCAGGCGTGCCTGCAACAAAATCAGAAATTTCATACATTGATGGCCAAAAAGGGGTGTTGTCCTATCGTGGCTACGACATCATGGAGTTGGCCGAAAAATCTTCGTTTGAAGAGACAACTCTGTTGTTGCTGTTTGGCAGCCTGCCAACCCAGGAAGAGTTGACGGCGTTCGATGATGCCTTGCGCCAGTCGCGCCGTGTCAAGTTCAATATCCGTGAAATCATGAAGAATTTGCCGTCCACTACGCACCCGATGCATATGTTGCAAGTGGTCGTGGCAAGCTTGGCCAGCTTCTACCCCAGCACGGAGTATATGAAAGGCGGGACGGAAAACCAGGCCTACATCAATGACGTGACGGTCAAGATTATCGCGCATATGGGGACGTTGGTTGCCATGTGGGAACACATGCGTAACGGTTATGATCCGATTGAACCGAGAACCGACTTGAACTATGCCGAAAACTTCTTGTATATGGTGACGGGTAAAGAACCGGATAAAGACTGGGCAAGACTGCTGGATGCCTGTTTGATTTTGCATGCCGAGCATACGATTAATGCTTCAACCTTTACCACCATGGTGACCGGCTCGACACTGGCAAATCCATGCTCGGTTATTTCGTCGGCAATCGCTTCGCTGTCAGGCCCGCTTCATGGGGGTGCCAATCAGATGGTTATCGAGATGCTGGATGAAATCGGTCGTCCTGAAAATGCTCGTGCCTATATCGAAGACCGTTTGGCGAAGAAAAAAGTGATCTGGGGTATGGGGCATCGCGAATATAAAACCAAGGATCCCCGAGCGACCATTTTACAGAAACTGTCTTCAGAAATTCTTAAGAACAAGTCTGGTAGCTTGAGTGTTGCCTTTGAAACCGCGCAAGAAGTGGAAAAGGTTTGTGAAGAATTATTGGCGCATAAAGGTGTGTACCCGAATGTGGACTTTTATTCGGGCATTCTGTACAAGGAAATGGGCTTCGACCCGGGGTTGTTTACACCGCTTTTCGCAGTGGCTCGTTCTGCGGGATGGATGGCGCACTGGCGTGAACAGTTACAGGATAATAAAATTTTCAGGCCGACTCAGATTTATACCGGTTCCGGCAGTTCTTGCTATATTCCAGTTGAGCAAAGAGGGCAAGGGGAGTCCAGTTTCCTCGAGGGTGCAAGCAAAACCAATAAGTAAAGCCCGCCTGGTAGATTTTGGGGTCGTTCAGAGCCTATTGGGCTTTAGCTTTAGGGGTGCCAGACGCCGCCCAGAATCGAATCCTTATTCGCTCCGGTAATGCTGGAAAGTTCGATCGCTTCATTATGGACGCGCTTTTTCGCCAGCCACGCCATCATCATTGCTTCCACAAG
>JAWVWZ010000026.1:0-10376 GCA_033723505.1 Hydrogenovibrio sp. | reverse complement strand
GTGCCCACGATCATCAGCTAATCGAAAAGGTCAATCATTACCTGTTGGATCACGATACTTCCGGTTTGGAAATTCATATCATGTCGCCGGAAGAAGCGACGCGTTTCACCTTGCGTCATGTCAAAGAAGGTAAAGATGTTATTTCGGTGACAGGAAACGTATTACGTGATTATTTGACGGATTTGTTCCCGATTCTGGAACTGGGCACTTCGGCGAAAATGTTGTCAATCGTGCCTTTGATGAATGGCGGCGGCCTGTTCGAAACCGGTGCCGGAGGATCGGCGCCGAAGCACGTACAGCAATTCCTGTCTGAAAACCATCTGCGCTGGGATTCTCTGGGAGAATTCCTTGCCCTGTCGGTTTCTTTGGAGCACTTGGCAACGCATTTCAACAATCCGAAAGCGCAGGTTCTGGCAGATACGCTTGATAAAGCGACTGGCCGCTTCCTGGAAAACAACAAGTCGCCTTCGCGTAAGGTTGGTGAGATCGACAACCGAGGCAGTCATTTCTACTTGGCGATGTACTGGGCACAGGAATTGGCGGCTCAGGATCAGGATGCGGATTTGAAAGCCCGCTTCCAGCCGGTGGCCGATGCCTTGACTCAAAACGAAGCGACGATTATGGAAGAATTGAATGGCGTTCAAGGTCAGTCGATCGATATCGGCGGTTATTACAAGTTCAATGGACAGTTGGCCGATCAAGCCATGCGTCCAAGTGTTCAACTGAATCAGATCATCAATTCGATTTAATCGAATCACCCGACTTGATTCGGCTCAAGCCCGTCAAAGCTGCCCCAGCCTGGCAGATTTTGACGGGCTTTTTGGTTTTTTATGCTAAGTGATTAAAAATACTGATGAATTTTGTGTGGTTAAAGTTTAAACTACCCCGTTTATTTACGTAGTGTTGTCAGGTGGCCTGTTTTGACTGCTTGGACAGCACCGAATCAGCAGATTGGAAAAGATAGGTTATGTCGGTTATGAAAATCCTGATTGTGGATCCCTCGTCCAGTTATCGCGAAGTGGTCAAGCAGATTTTATCCAGTGAAGATGTGTCCGTTATCGAGTTTTGCAGTGGGGCAGAGGCATTGGACTATCTGTCTAAGCATAAACCTGATGCAATCAGTATTGCCCATGAACTGGGGGATATGGATAGCTTCACTTTTTTGCGTACCATCAAGATGAACAGCAATTTGGACAATATTCCCAGCTTTCTGCTGACGTCCAACGCGACTCAGGAATTTAAGCGTGAAGCTTATAACGCCGGCTTTACCGAGATATTTATCAAATCCGACTTTCCGACGCTGAAGCGTGCCTTGCGCAGTCTGGTGCTTTATGCCACCACCAATATCGCCGCCAGAGTGCTTTATATCGAAGATGCCCAAAGCACGGCCGACTATACGACCTATATTATGAAAAGCGCCGGCTGGGAAGTGGTGCATGTCAAAAGCGGGGAAGAAGCGGCCGAGCTGTTGGACGATCGCAATAACCGTTTCGATCTGGTGGTGACGGACTTGGTGTTGGAAGGTCGTATCAGCGGGATCGGTTTGATCAACCTGATTCGCCAGGGCAGTGAAGACATTCGCAACATTCCGATTCTGGCGGTTTCCGGCTGGAATGATTTACTTAGACAGTTCTATGTGCTCAAGCATGGTGCCGGCGATTTTATTGCCAAGCCGTTTCATGAAAGCGACTTTTTGGCTCGAGCGATCAACTTGATCATGAATAAGAAAAAGCTGGATGAGGCCAAGGCGACGCAGAAAGCACTTTATCAGAAGGCCAATCTGGATGCGGTGACCGGCCTGAACAATCGTCATTTCATGGATGAGTTCGGCGATAAGATGGTGGTGGAGTCGATCGAGAAAAACGAAGGTGTGGCTTTGGCGTTGCTGGATATCGACCATTTCAAAAAGATCAACGACAATGGAGGCCACTCGGTCGGAGATCAGGTTCTAAGACAGGTCGCCAGCTTGGTGAAAGGCTTGTGTCGTCCGGGTGATATTGTTGCACGCTTTGGCGGTGATGAGATTGTGGTGTTGATGGTTGGCTGTGAATATCAGGATGTGAGCGAACGCGTGGAAGCCTTCCGTGACGGCATCGAACAGTTGAATCCGGCCGGTGTGCCGGTGACGGCCAGTATCGGGGTTGCATGTCATGATAAGCGCGTGGTGTCTCGATTGGTCGAGTTGCTGGAAGATGTCGATCAGGTCAATCATGAAGATGTGACCATGGATTACGATACCCTTTTCAGAGCGGCGGACCATTCACTTTACAAAGCGAAAAAAGCCGGTAGAAATCGAGCGTGTGTCAGTGATCTATTGGATCATGTGGATTTGGAAGAGATGTCCGGCAGAAACCTGAATGACGAATAGTCGAGCCGGAGAAAAGGCGGCAATTCCCGGAAGAGAATTGCCGTGACGGCTTAAGCCTTTTTCAAGTAGGCGGCAACCAAAACAATTTGGGTGCCGTTGACCTTGCCTTCAATGTGTAACGGGTTGTCTGTCAAGTGGATGTTTTTCACCAGCGTGCCGCGCTTGGCAGTAAATCCTGCGCCTTTAACATCTAGATCCTTGATCAACGTCACATCGTCACCTTCATTCAAAATGGTGCCATTGCTGTCCTTAGTCGGTTGACGATCTTCGTCGTCACTTTCTATACCCGCTTCCGCCCAGGCTTTGATGTCGTCTTCCATATACATCATATCCAGCAGTTCTTGCGGCCAGCCTTCGCCACGCAGTGCGTGCAACAGTCGATAGGACATAACCTGAACCGCAGGCACTGGACTCCACATGCTGTCGTTCAAACAACGCCAATGGTTTGCGTCCATGGTTTCCGGCGCTTCAATCTGAGCTTTGCAGGTGTCGCAAACCAGAATCGATTGTTCTGCCGACCCGTCGCTAGGGGAGACTTCGTATACGCTAAGATTCTCTTGCGCGCCACAAAGCTCACATTTATTTCCACTACGATCTTTTAAGGTCTGTTCAATACTCATTTTCTTACCCCTTTATAAAAACAGGGCTTATTATGCCGTATTCGACGACTTTTTTTTGTGAAATCTATTCCGACCGCCGATTTTAATCTGAGTTTTTATCTTTGTTTTTGAAAATAAAACCGTTAGAATTGAAATCAATATTTTCGATTCGTTCACAGCGAATTTCTGGATAGGAATTGTAGTTTTTATAGAATGGTAAATTCTCCCTTTGATGCCTCAAAAGATTACTTTGCAGTTTTAGGTATTCACCACCAGGCATGCGATCAGACGATCAAACAGGCCTATCGAAAGATGGCTCGTCGCTATCATCCTGACGTTTCCAAGATCAATAATGCCACGCAAAAGTTTCAAGAGGTTTCCGAAGCATTCGAGATATTGACCAAGCACAAGGAAGTTTACTGGAAAGCTTTTTGCGAACTCAATAGCGCCAAATCTCGCTCCAAGCGTCATCACGGATCGAGTTCGTACCAAGGTCAGAACGCCGGTAATCAACAGGCTTATCAGCAAAGTCGTTATCATGCACGTGCGCCGATTCGCGGCAAAGATAAGGTGATTACCTATCCGTTGACCTTGAGATATGCCATTCGACTGCTGAAAATCGGGTATTTCTACATTCCGGGGCTGAAAATCCGGATGAAGTTCACTCGGCTGGCCTTTGAAGGAAAAACCTTCCGTATTCGCAATAAAGGCTATCCTGGGTTGTTCGGCGGTGAAAACGGCGATTATCTAGTGCGGTTCAATCTGAAACTCAACGGAATGAAGTGGCGTCTGAAGGGCTCTGACCTTTATGGAACGATTGAAGTACCACGGCTGATGTTATCGGCCGGAAACGAGATCGAACTGGAATCGCCGGCCGGGCCGATGACGGTGATGATTCCGAAAAACTACTCTCCTAAACAGTACATAAAAGTAGAAAACATGGGACTGCCCGGAGACGGTGAAAACGCGGCCGGCCATTTATACGCCAAATTGATCGCCGCGTAGCTTTTTCGGCACGTATTTGGCTTGAGAAAAGCGTATTTGCCCATATAAATGAACTGGGTTCGCTTGAACGAATCTTATAGTCATTTGAGCAGTCGATTCGATTACCCAAAGGAATTTTGAATGGCGAATAGCCCTTATGAAGACGATGGCGCCATACTCGAGGCGGTTAAACTCGAAATTAAACCGCCAAGACGCTATCAGGTCGTTTTATTGAATGATGATTACACCCCGATGGACTTTGTCGTCGAGGTGTTGCAACGCTTTTTCGGCATGGATGAGGCCAAGGCGGTTAATGTAATGATGTCGGTCCACTCGCAAGGAAAAGGCGTGTGCGGTGTCTATAGTAAAGAAGTCGCTGAAATGAAAGTGATGCAAGTGAACAATTATGCACGCGAGCATCAACACCCATTACAGTGTCAAATGGAGATTGTTTAATGTTAAGTAAAGAACTACAGTTGACGCTGAGTAACGCCTTTAGTCTGGCCAGTGAATACGAGCACGAATATGTCACGCTCGAGCATTTATTGCTTGAGTTAATGGGATTGCCCTCGGTAAGAGAAGTGGTGGAAGCCTGCGGTGCATCTGTACAGAAAATCGAAGCCGAACTGGAAGCCTATCTGGAAACCGAATCAACCCAGGTGAAACCGGAAGAACTTTTGCCGACCATGGCGTTTCAGCGCGTGATCGAAAGAGCGATCTATCTGGTGCAGTCCAATGGTTATAACGAGGTTACCGGATTGCATGCGCTGGCGTCTATTTTCTCCGAACAGGACTCTCAGGCTGTCTATATTCTGGAATCCTGTGGTGTGCACCGTGTCGATGTCTTGAGCTATATTTCTCATGGTGTCATCGCCCAGCAGCAGGAAGATTTCTTGAACAGCGCCTCTTCTCAAGATGCGACGGAAGAAGGAATGGCTGAGAGCGAGTCCAATCCGATCACCAGCTACAGTCAGAACCTGAATGAATTGGTGGAAAAAGGACAGATCGATCCGATTATTGGCCGAAGCTGGGAGTTGAACCGGACATTGGAAGTGCTGTCCCGTCGACGCAAGAATAACCCGTTGTTGGTTGGAGAGCCCGGGGTCGGCAAAACCGCCGTTGCCGAAGGTCTGGCTTACAAGATCGTCAATAAAGACATTCCGGAACAATTACAGGACGCCGTGGTTTATAGTCTGGATATGGGCGCTTTGCTGGCCGGAACCCGCTATCGCGGCGACTTTGAGAAGCGTTTCAAAGCTTTGTTGAAGGCGTTGGAAGAGCAGCCGCATTCGATTCTGTTTATTGATGAAATTCATACCATTATTGGCGCTGGTGCCGTTCAGGGGGGGGCGATGGATGCCTCCAATCTGATGAAACCGGCCTTGGCGTCGGGGAAATTACGGTGCGTCGGGGCGACCACCTACGAAGAGTATCGTGGCATTTTCGAGAAAGATCGAGCTCTGGCCAGACGTTTTCAGAAGGTCGATGTGAAAGAACCTACTTTGCAGGAAACATTCGATATTCTTAAAGGTCTCAAGCCTCAGTTTGAAGCCCATCATGATGTGAAATACACCTTGCCGGCACTGAAAACGGCGGTGGATTTATCGGCACGTTATATCACGGATCGACACTTGCCGGACAAGGCAATAGACGTGATCGATGAAGCCGGCGCCAAACAGGCATTGATGCCGAAAAGCAAGCGCCGCAAACAGATTTCGGTGAATGAAATTCAGCAGATTGTGGCTAATATTGCACGCATTCCGATTTCACAAATTACTCAAAAAGAACGTGATAAGCTTTTGAATTTAGAAGAAAGTTTGCGTCGCGTTGTTTTTGGTCAGGATGAAGCGGTATCGCAAGTGGTTGCGGCCATCAAGCTGGCAAGATCCGGTTTGAATGATCCGGATAAGCCGACGGCCTCTTTCCTGTTTACCGGGCCGACTGGGGTAGGGAAAACCGAATTGACGCGTCAATTGGCAAAACACCTTGGCATCGAAATGATTCGTTTCGATATGTCGGAATATATGGAAGCCCATTCGGTTTCCCGTCTGATCGGTGCGCCTCCGGGATATGTCGGTTTTGATCAGGGAGGGCTTTTGACCGAAGCGGTGAATAAACATCCTTATTCGGTGGTGCTGCTCGATGAAATCGAAAAGGCGCATCCGGATGTCTTTAATCTGTTGTTACAGGTGATGGATAACGGGACCCTGACCGATAATAATGGTCGTAAAGCCGATTTCCGTAATGTGATTTTGATCATGACATCAAACGTCGGCGCGAGTTATGCAGCCAGAGCCTCTATGGGCTTCCTGGAGCAGGATCACTCGTTCGATGTTGAAGGGGAATTGAAAAAAGTCTTTACACCGGAATTCCGTAACCGCCTGGATGCGGTCATTCAGTTCAAACGTCTGTCTCAGGATGTGATGCATTCTGTGGTCAACAAGTTCATCTTTGCATTGGAAGCAAGCCTGGCGGACAAGAAGGTCGAGATTTCTTTGACTAAAGCGGCTCAGGATTGGCTGGCGGCGAAAGGTTACGATCCGTTGATGGGAGCCAGACCGATGGCGAGATTGATTCAGGAGGCGATCAAGAAGCCTTTGGCCGACAAGCTGTTGTTCTCGTCATTGAAAGACGGCGGGCGAGTCATGATTGACGTTAAGGAAGATAAAATCGATCTTGAGGTGGAAGAGCCGGTGGCTTGATTGAAAATCTACCAGGCAGGGATGCCCTGTCTGAAAAACCCGTGGTTAAAAACAATAAACCCCGCTTTCGCGGGGTTTATTTTGGGCTCTATTCGTAAAAAGGGGGGCGGTCTTTATTTTCCGCGGTAAGTGATGCGACCTTTGGTTAGATCGTAAGGTGTCAATTCAACCTTCACCTTATCCCCTGCAAGGATACGAATGTAGTTCTTGCGCATACGGCCGGAGATGTGAGCAAGAATCTCATGCCCGTTCTCTAAACGTACTTTAAACATTGTGTTAGGAAGAGTTTCTAGAACTTCTCCATCAAATTCAATAACATCTTGTTTTGACATAGAATTATTTTAGCTTTTGAGCCCCTGTTAAAAAAGAAGCAAGGATTATATCAGTGATTTGAAAAATATTCAATATTTGCCGGTGGGGTAATTGTTCGAGATATCAAAGCCTTTGGCGGATTTTTGAATCCGTCTCCGAAGTCGTCGACTTTCGTTCAATTGCCTGTTTGGGCAAGAAACGGCGCCTGCCAGTCGATATCGAAATGCCATTTTCTGGCAGGAAAAGCTTGGTGACAATCCGTTTCCAGAAATTGCTCGAAGGTTTCCCGGCTGACCAGCTTTGCCCCCAATGACTTTAAATGGCCGGTTTCCACCTGAGTGTCGATGATGCGGAATCCCCAGGCATCAAGCTGTTGACATAACGCCACCAGCGCTACTTTGGATGCATCGGTGCGCTTGGAGAACATGGATTCGCCAAAGAAGACCTTGCCGATGGCGACGCCATATAAGCCGCCAACCAATTCGCCCGATTGCCAGACTTCGACCGAGTGAGCATGGCCTTTTTGGTGGAGAGCCAAATAGGCCTCGATCATGTCTTCGCTGATCCAGGTGCCATCCTGATCGGCACGGGGAACCAATGCGCAGTTACGCATCACTGCCTCGAAGGCATGGTCCAGTGTGACTTCAAAGGTGCCTTTGCGAATCGTCTTGACCAGGCTTTTGCGAACTTTGAGGTCTTTGATTACGAGAATCGAACGCGGGTTAGGGGTCCACCATAAAATCGGGTCGTCTTCATTGAACCAGGGAAAAATTCCTTTACTGTAAGCCATCAGTAGCCATTCGGGCGTCAAAGCACCGCCGACGGCGAGCAGGCCGTCGGGTTCGGTCATGGCGATATGGGTTGGCGGAAAGGTAACAGGATATTCATGCAGCCAGAAAGGCTGGGTAATCGGCCTGGAAGATCGCTTGTTTGGATGCATCGTCGCATTTTGATGATTACAATCATTCATGAGAAATCACTGTCGCTCGTTTGAAATTCGCTTAAAATAAAATCCGGTTTTTAAATGATATACTAAAGCGCGGTTTGCACGAAGCAATTGACGGTTAAAAGACGCTTAAAAAATGATACAAAACAATTAGCGTTTCATAATATCGTGTCGCCCAAAGACAAGCGCACTCAAGAATCAACTAAGCAGAATTTCAAAATAATAATCAGTATTCAATGACTCAATTCGTTCACCTTCACGTTCACTCAGAATATTCCGTCGTCGACTCAACCTTGAGGGTCAAATCGGCCATCGGGCTGGCGAAAGACAACGCCCAGCCGGCAATGGCCCTGACCGATCAAAGCAATATGTTTGCCTTGGTGAAATACTACACGGCTGCAATGGGCGCCGGCATCAAGCCGATTATCGGCGCGGACCTGGATGTCGAAGCCGATGACGGCACGGTGTTCAAGGTGGTGTGTTTGTGTCAAAACGAGCAGGGCTATCTGAACCTGTCACACTTGATTTCCCTGGGGTATCTGAAAAACCAGAAGCTGGTCAAGAACGAGATGAAGGCCCTCGTCAAGCAAAGTTGGCTGGCGGAACGCAATGAAGGCTTGATTGTGTTGTCCGGTGGGCGCGAAGGGGACGTCGGTCAGGCATTGTTGGCGCAAAAGCCGAATCTGGCGGCGAAACGCGTCACCTGGTGGCAGACTTATTTTCCCGATCGTTATTATCTGGAGCTGATTCGCACCGGACGGGAAAATGAAGAGACTTATATCGTTGCCGCAACCGATGTTGCCGAGCGCTATCAGTTACCGGTGGTGGCGACCAATGACGTACGTTTTGAATCAAGTGAAGATTTTGATGCTCATGAAGTCCGCGTCTGTATCCATGACGGCTATATTCTGGATGACCCCAACCGGCCGAAACTCTATTCCGAACAGCAGTATTTCCGTACCAGTGAAGAAATGGCGGCACTGTTCAGCGATATTCCCGAAGCCATCGAAAACACGGTGGAGATCGCCAAACGATGCAATGTCGACCTGACGCTGGGAACCTATTTTCTGCCGGACTTCCCGGTGCCGGAAGGCATGACGATGGATGAATATTTCATTCAGTCGTCGCAAAACGGGTTGGAAGAACGGTTGAATTTCCTGTTCGGTCATCTCTCCGAAGAAGCCTTTCAGGAAAAACGCAAAGCCTACGACGATCGATTGAAATTCGAGTTGGACATCATTTTGCAGATGGGGTTCCCGGGTTACTTCTTTATCGTTGCCGACTTCATCCAGTGGGGGAAAAATCATGATGTGCCGGTTGGACCGGGGCGGGGTTCCGGGGCCGGGTCTTTGGTGGCCTATGCGTTAAAAATCACCGATTTGGACCCGCTGGAATACGACCTGCTTTTCGAGCGTTTCCTGAACCCGGAAAGGGTTTCGATGCCCGATTTCGATGTCGACTTCTGTATGGATCGTCGAGACGAGGTCATCGACTATGTGGCCCGGCAATATGGGCAGGATCATGTTTCTCAGATTGTCACTTTCGGCACCATGGCGGCCAAGGCCGTGGTTCGTGATGTCGGGCGGGTACTCGGACTTGGGTACGGTATGGTGGATGGCATCGCCAAATTGATCCCCAATGATTTGGGCATCAAGCTGAAAGGTGCGATGGAGCAGGAAGAGATGCTGCAAAGCCGCTATGACGAAGAAGAAGACGTTCGTCAGTTGATGGATTTGGCGCTCAAGTTGGAAGGGACTGTCAGGAATACCGGTAAGCATGCCGGTGGGGTGGTCATCGGACCTAAGCCGCTCGACGAATTCTGCCCGGTTTTATGTGAGCCGGACGGTACCAGTGTGGTGACCCAACTGGATAAAAACGATGTGGAAACCGCCGGGTTGGTGAAATTCGACTTCTTGGGGTTGCGAACCCTGACGATTATCGACTGGGCACTGCAGTTCATCAATGAAGGGAAACAGAAAGGAGACGAGGGCTTTGTTGAAATTGAACGGATTCCGCTGGACGATGTCGAAACCTTTGACTTGATCAAAACCGGTCGCACCACCGGGGTCTTCCAGTTGGAGTCTTCGGGGATGCAGAACCTGATCGTCCGCCTGCGGCCGGACTGTTTCGAAGACATCATCGCATTGGTGGCCCTGTTCCGTCCGGGGCCGCTGGAATCCGGAATGGTCGATAACTTTATCGCGCGTAAGCACGGTAAGGAAAAAGTCTCCTATCCGGATGCACAGTATCAGCATATGTCTTTGCAACCGATTCTGGAGCCGACCTACGGGGTCATCCTCTATCAGGAGCAGGTCATGCAGATTGCTCAGGTACTGGCCGGCTACACGCTCGGTGGCGCCGATATGTTACGCCGTGCCATGGGGAAAAAGAAACCCGAGGAGATGGCGAAGCAAAGATCCATCTTTAAGGAAGGTGCGATCAATAACGGTATCGACGGCGATCTG
>JAWVWZ010000025.1:0-10391 GCA_033723505.1 Hydrogenovibrio sp. | reverse complement strand
TCCGCTACATTAAAGTAACTGTGAAAGGCCTCCGTAATGCTGATGTCGTAGGCGTTGGGATTATGAGAAATCAACGTCATTGTCAATTTCTCTCCGATCTCCACCCTTAACGTCAAATCAAAGGCATGTGGCCAAATGGCGAGAGACGCGTCATCGGAATGTGTCGACAAGACGACCTCCGTCACGCCATTTTCAAGATTCGAAACCTGCTCAACCTGCCACACGCGGTTACGAACAAAACCGTGGGCGGGCAACTCAGGGTCTTCAGCCTTACCAAACCAAGGCCAACAGACAGGGATACCGCCTCTGACAGGCTTGGAACCGTCAAAAACCGCTTGATCGGAAACCCACAACAAATCGGTCTCAGCCGATGGACCTTGCTTGGGCACATAACTCAGGACACTGGCGCCATGATTGGTAATTTTAGCCGTTGCAAAACGGTTTTCGACCTCAATCACCAGCAAATTTTGCTGCATAGAAAACTGGACACCTTCGGCATTGAATTGTTTGGCTAAAGAATCGGGCATCATTTCTCCTGATTGACGTCAGTTGACGAAAACTATCGCCAGTCCGTCAGCGTTTTTTCCAAAAGTGCCTGAGGATAATCACCGGTTACGTAAGCCTGACCGATCTTCTTCAGCAACACCAAGCGGATTTTACCGGCCTGGACTTTTTTATCTCCGGCCATCAGATCCAAAAACTTATCGTTCGACATTTCCGTCTGAGACGGCGGTATCGTCGGCAACCCTGCCTGGTGGAAAATGGCTTCGATTCTATCTTGGTCGGCCTGAGTCAAATCTCCCATCAGCTTGGACATATAAACCGCCTGCATGGTGCCGGCACTTACCCCTTCGCCATGTAACCACTTTCCATAACCCATCCCGGCCTCAATCGCATGCCCAAACGTGTGCCCCAAGTTGAACAACGCCCGCATGCCTGCTTCCTTTTCGTCCTGTGCAACAATATCGGCTTTATTCTGACAGGAACGTTCGATTGCTTCGGACAGTGCCTGCGGATCTCTTTCCCGCAGTGCAGGTAAATGCTGCTCCAGCCATTCAAAGAAAGGATAGTCACCGATCAAACCATACTTGATCACTTCCGCTAAACCGGCCGACAATTCGCGATCTTCAAGCGTATTCAAGACATTGGTGTCGATCACCACACATTCCGGCTGATGAAAAGCGCCGATCATATTCTTACCGAAAGGATGATTCACGCCCGTCTTTCCACCCACGGAAGAGTCGACCTGCGACAGCAGCGTGGTGGGAATCTGGATAAAGTTCACGCCTCGTTGGTAAGCCGCAGCGGCAAAGCCGGTCATATCGCCGATGACCCCGCCCCCTAAAGCAACAAACGTACACTTGCGATCAAAATGATTGGCGATGGCCACATCGAAAATCTTATTCAAGACTTCCAGGTTTTTGTATTCTTCGCCATCCGGCAACACCACCGACCGGACTTCGAATTCCGAAAACGTTTTTTCAACCCGCTCCAAATACAAGGGGGCGACGGTGGTATTGGAGACAATCAATACCTGAGTGCCTTTTACATAAGGTCGAATCAGTTCCGGATCGTCGATCAGATCCTGACCGATAAAAATGGGATAACTTCTTTCGCCTAACGCCACTGTCAGTGTTTTCACAAAACTTCCTTTCTCACTTTCTTAACGATTTCAGGTGATGTTTTCCGCTTCAAGCCTTTCGATAATCTGCTTCACCACTTTGTGAACAGGCACCTGTTCCGTCTCGATGACAAGATCAGCTACCTCCAGATACAAAGGCTCGCGCTTTTTGATTAAATCGAGCAATACCTGTTGAGGATTATCCGTTTGCAGAAGAGGACGATTACGATCATGTTTGGTTCTTTGCAACAAAGCCTCCACCGAGGACTTCAAGTAAACAACAAACCCTCTCGATCGCAAATGTTTACGGTTTTCCGGGTTGATGACCGCGCCACCGCCCGTTGCCAGCACGGTTTCAGGGCGTTGTGTCAATTCGTCGATAACATTTGCTTCGCGGAGACGGAACCCTTCCTCCCCTTCGATGTCAAAAATCATCGGAATGGTCGCACCGGTCTTCGCTTCGATTTCATGATCACTGTCGACAAAATCATAATGAAGCTTTTCGGATAAGAAACGCCCCACCGTTGACTTGCCGACCCCCATCGGACCAACTAAAAATATACTTTCTTTATGCATAGTATTTATTTTAGCCTAAGCGCTGGCGATTGCGGCCGAATATTTCAGACCAAACCGTTTTTTTCTCAAATCCGACCGGGAAATCCTCCTCTTGGTTAATTTTTATGTAAACTCTGCTAAAATGTGCGACTAAAACTGAACCCGTTAACTATTTTCGTTTTCTAGGAATGACTTATGAAAGGCTCCCTCTATATTATTTCAGCCCCTTCCGGCGCAGGTAAATCGTCTCTTGTAAGTAAGTTGCTAGAAAAAGACCATCATATTCAGGTCTCTGTATCGACCACCACCCGACCTGCACGTCCGGGAGAAACGGATGGCGAAGATTACCATTTCGTTTCCATCGACACTTTTAAAGACCAGGTCGATCAGGATAATTTTTTGGAATATGCCCAGGTATTCGATAACTTTTACGGCACGTCAAAAACCAGCGTCAACGACAAACTGGCCGACGGCAAGGATGTCATTCTGGAAATTGACTGGCAGGGCGCCAGACAGGTTCGAGAGCAGTTCCCCGAAGCCATCAGCATTTTTATTTTGCCGCCGAGTCTTTCCGAGCTGAACCGTCGCTTGAACTCTCGCGGAACCGACAGTGCCGAAGTGATTCAAAACCGTATGGCGCAGGCAGTCAGTGAAATGGAGCACTATAACGAATTCGATTACGTCGTCATCAACAACCATTTCGATACGGCACTGACAGAATTACACTGCATTTTTATCGCCAATCGATTGCGTTGCCACTGCCAGTACGACAAACACAGCAGTATGATCAACGAATTGCTGAACTCAACCCAAGATTAAGACAGTCTCACTTTTAAGGATATCTCTATGCCAGGCTTTGAAATTTTCGACGATGCAGAAAAACAGCAAATTGCCGAAGTAATGGATAAAGGTTTCACCTTCCGTTACAACTTCGACGGCATGCGCAATGATGTGTGGAAAGCACGCGAACTGGAAAGCATGATTTGCGACACCCTCAAGGTCAAGTATGCCCATTTGGTTTCCAGCGGAACCAACGCATTGTCGACCGCTCTGGCATCCGCCGGTATCGGTGCCGGAGACAAGGTCATCGTCCCGCCTTTCACTTTCGTCGCCAGCGTCGAGGCCATTGTTTTAGCTGGTGCAATTCCAATCTTTTCCGAGATTGACGAAACCTTGACCCTGTCGGCACAAGGAATTAAAGACACGCTGAGAGAACACCCGGATGTCAAAGCCGTCAACTTTGTTCATATGTGCGGCGCAATGGGTGAAATGGATGAAATCAAGGCAGTCTGCGACCAACATGACCTGGTTTTGCTGGAAGACGCCTGTCAAGCGACCGGCGGAACCTATAAAGGCAAAGCACTCGGCACCATCGGCCAAGTCGGCGCTTTGTCTTTTGATTCGGTGAAGACCATCTCCTGTGGAGAAGGGGGCGCGGTTTTGACCAATGATGAAACCCTTTACAATCATGCCCATCAATATTCCGATCATGGCCATGACCATATCGGCATGGATCGCGGCGCGGAGTCTCATCCAATCATGGGAACCAATTATCGCATTTCCGAAATGAATGCGGCCGTCGGTGTCGCGCAATGGCGGAAGCTGGACCGAATTCTGGACATTCAAAGACGCAACAAGAAAGCACTCAAAGACGCTTTGTCTCAATACGATGAGGTGGCTTTCAGAGTCATTCCCGACGAAGCCGGAGACAATGCCGGCTTTCTGAGCATCATGCTTCCGACCGAAGCGCGTGCGCGGGAAGTGGTCAAAGCGTTATCAGATGAAGGTGTTGGCGGCGTATTTTACTGGTATGCCAATAACTGGCATTACTTCAAAAACTGGCAGCATATCCAGCAGATGAAAGGACCGGCGAAACTGCCGATCGACTTGATTGCCGACCGCCCGGACTATACGCAGGTCAAAACACCGAAATCGGATGAGATCATGAGCCGCACCATCTCGATGCTGATCAACTTGTCTTGGACAGACGAAGACATTCAATCACGCATCCAAGCATTCACCAAAGTTTTTAAATAAGCTCGGATTAACAGGGAACTACCAATGAAACATCGTAATTTTAAAACCGTGCCTAGAATGATTTTCGGCCGGGGCGCTTTCGACCAATTGGACGACGTCCTTGCCGAAGAACGTAAGAATATCGGTGACATCGTCGTCTTTCTGGTCGACGAAGTCCATAAAGACAAACCATTGGCGGACCGCATCCCGAAACAGACGCAGGATCTGTTGATCTGGCTGGATGTCACTGACGAACCTAAAACCACTTATGTGGACGCCCTGACCGAGCAAGTTCTCTCCTATGCCAGTGCCTATGGCGACCATCCTGTCAGCATCGTCGGTATCGGCGGCGGGTCCTCGATGGACATCGCCAAAGCGGTTGCATTGCTGATCACCAACCCTGGTGGCGCTGCGAAATACCAAGGGTGGGATCTGATCAAAAATCCGGCCATCCATCACATTGGAATTCCAACGATTTCCGGTACCGGCGCCGAAGCTTCACGGACAACCGTATTAACCGGCCCGGAGAAGAAGCTGGGCATGAATTCGGACTATACCGTATTCGATCAAATCATTATGGATCCGGATCTGGTTGCCGGCGTGCCGAAAAACCAGTGGTTCTACACAGGCATGGACTGTTATATCCACAATGTCGAAGCCCTGAATGGCACCTATATCAACGAATTCGCTCGTGCTTTCGGTGAACAATCGACCAAACTGTGTCATGAAGTGTTTTTGGACGACCATCCGGACTCGGATGAAAAACTGATGATGGCGTCCTACATGGGAGGACAGTCCATCGCCTACAGCCAAGTCGGCGCATGTCACGCCTTGTCTTACGGCCTTTCCTATGTTTTGGGCTATCATCATGGTATCGGTAACTGCATTGCCTTCAATGTGCTGGATGATTTCTATCCGGAAGGCGTCGCGACTTTCCGCAAGATGATGGAAAAGCATAATATCGACTTGCCGACAGGTGTTTGCAAAGGCCTGACAGATGAACAGATGGATAAGATGATCCAAGTCTGCTCGGGCATGGCGCCACTTTGGGACAACGTCTACGGTCCGGACTGGCAAGAAAAAGTCACGCCGGAATTATTGCGCGGCCTCTACGAAAAAATGTAACTCCGGCACTGGCCCCCCTGTTATGTCTGCGCCCTCATGGGCGCACCGAACAGATGGGGAACAGACCTAATCGCTAACCAGGAATTTCTATGAAAACCTACGTTTTTATCCCTGCCAGATATGCTTCCTCTCGCCTACCGGGCAAACCCTTAAAGTTGATTGACGGCAAACCGATGATTCAGCATGTATTCGAGCGCATTTCCAAGGCGAAGGGGATTGAAGCGGTTTATGTTGCCACTGATGATGATCGGATTAAAACCGTGGTGGAAGACTTCGGAGGGCAGGTCGTCATGACCCCACCGGAAGCTGAGTCCGGCACCGATCGAATTGCGCAGGCAGCCAAGGCTCTGAACTTAAGCGAGGACGACTTGATCGTCAACGTACAAGGCGACCAGCCATTGGTTCATGCCGAATCCATTGAAGCGGTAGTCTCTCCTTTCTTGGCGACCGACTACGACGGCTCCTTCGAAATGTCGACCCTGTCCTTCAAGATCGTGAATGAGGCGGAAATCACCAGCCCGAAAGACGTCAAACTGGTCACCGATATTAACGGATTTGCTCTGTATTTTTCCAGAGCAACCATTCCACATGGCCGCGACTATTGGGATCATGATTCCTACAAACATCTTGGCGTGTACGCTTACACCAAACGTTTCGTCGACCTGTTCAACACGCTACCCATGAGCCGTCTGGAAAATATCGAAAAACTGGAGCAACTCCGCGCATTGGAATACGGTCATAAGATCAAAGTGGTGGAAAGCCGCTGGGACTCTCCGGAAGTGGATGTTCCGGGCGACATTGAAATCATGGAAGCCTTGCTGAAAACCGGCCATTGACCGTTTTTTCCAATCGTCTCAAGGTCGCATTGCTATGATCTATCAATTGCTTATCCGCTTGCTCAGCCCGGTTATCCTGATCCTGATTTTGTTGGAGGCAACCCGGCGTAAAGGCGGCTGGCGATTTTTCGCTCAACGTTTCGGCTGGGGATACGACAAGAACGCCACCCCCTCTTCGATCTGGATTCATTGTGCATCCGTCGGCGAAGTTAAAGCGGCGGAAAAATTGATTGAGGCGCTTCTGCCCGAGCATTCGATATTGGTCACCACCAATACGCCGACTGGCGCGAGCCTGGTGCGGAACCTTTTTGGAGACAAGGTTCGCCATGCTTATTGTCCACTGGATTGGCCCTCCGTGATTCAACGTTTTTTGAAGGTCTACCGACCAAATGCCCTCTGGGTCATGGAAACCGAAATCTGGCCGAACCTTTACCGAGCCTGCTATCGCAACAACATTCCTGTTTCGCTACTCAATGCTCGATTGTCGCAAAAGACTCTTAACAGCCCGAGTTGGCTCAAAACAATCTACCGACAAACGCTGGAAGGAATCACCAGAGTGCTGACCCGGAATCAGGCGGAAGCCGATCGTTTTAGGCTGATGGGGGTTCCGGCGAATAAAATCCATATTCTCGGCAACTTAAAGTATGCCGGCCTCAATGCTTTGCCTTCCTACCCGGACTTGATCGGGCGACCCTACATTCTGGCCGCATCGACCCATGACAGCGAAGAACTGGCCATTGTCCGTGGCTGGTTGCAGATGAACCGGCCGGAATTGTTGGTCATTGTGCCACGCCACCCGAAACGCACCCCAAAACTTCTCAAAACGCTGGCCTTTGCCAGAGAAGAAATGGTCGTGTTCAGTGCGGGAGAAAAGATCAACCAGCAAACCCGCATTTATCTTGACGACCAGATTGGTGTACTCATGCCGTTGTTTGCCCACGCCAAATTGGTGATTATGGGCGGTGCTTTTGCACCCAAAGGCGGGCACAATGTTCTGGAGCCTGCATCACAGAAAGCGGCGATTCTCACCGGACCGGACATGTCCGATTTTGAAGAGGAAACCGAGTTATTGAAAACTGCTAACGGGCTGGTACAGGTTGATACCTACGATGAACTTTTCAAACGGCTCGAAGCGCTACTGGACGACGAAACGCAACGCAAAACGATGGGCGATGCCGCGTACCGGTTGGTCTGTTCTCAACATCACATTTTGGACGACTATCAGACGACACTGGCACCAGACCTCTCTCATTCCTGATACCCTCAAAAGAAAAAAGACGATAAATGAGTTTTCCCTTGTATATCACCCGCTTAATTCGTTAAAATAATAGTTTACTTTGAAAATTATAGAAGAAGGCAGAAAACATGGCACGCGTAACCGTAGAAGATTGTTTAGATCAGGTAGAAAACCGTTTTGAACTGGTCATTTTAGCTTCAAAACGCGCCCGTCAGTTGTCAAACGGCGCGGAACCGACACTGGACTGGGATAAAGATAAACCGACTGTTATGGCACTTCGCGAATTGGCGGAAAACACCATCGACAAAGACGTCGTCATGTCGGATCCGGACACCCCTCCATATTTCGGTTAATTCTCTCACTCCATAATGCCTACACCCACCAGTACGGATAGCCTGATTCAAAAAGCGACGCTTTACCTGAAAAAAAAACAGGTAAAGCAAATACAAGCCGCATTTGAATTCGGCGCCAAAGCACACCAAGGGCAAACCCGTAAATCTGGTGGTGACTATATCTGGCATCCGGTTGCGGTTGCCGAAATCCTCGCAGACATCCAGCTTGACTGCGAAAGTCTGATTGCCGCCATCTTGCATGATGTGGTGGAAGATACCGAATATACCAAACAAGACATCGAACAACGCTTCGGCCACAATGTCGCCGAAATCGTCGATGGCGTGACCAAACTCGGGAAACTCGAATTCGACAACCCTCAGGAAGCTCAGGCGGAAAACTTCCGTAAAATGATTCTCGCCATGTCGCGAGACATTCGCGTCATTCTGATCAAACTGGCCGACCGCCTCCACAATATGCGCACCCTCGGCGTCATGAGACCGGACAAACAACGGCGCATTGCCCGCGAGACTCTGGAGATTTTCGCACCGATCGCCGCCCGACTCGGGATCAACGCATTCCGTATCGAATTGGAAGATCTAGGGTTCAAAGCCATGTACCCTAACCGTTACAGTGTTCTGGAAAGAGCCGTCAAAAAAGCACGGGGCAACCGCAATGAAATCATCGACCAGATCAGCGAATCCATCAACCATCGTCTGATCGAAGATAAGATTCCGGCACAGGTCATCGGCCGGGAAAAGCACCTTTACAGCTTGTATAAAAAAATGAAATACAAGCATCTCAGCTTTGACGAAATCCTCGACATCTTTGCTTTCCGAGTTGTGGTCAACAGTGTTGATGAATGCTATCGTGTGCTGGGCAGTGTACATTCACTTTACAAACCTTTCCCCGGACGTTTCAAGGACTATATCGCCATCCCCAAATCCAACGGTTATCAGTCGCTACATACCGTCTTGTTCGGCCCGTTCGGCGTCTATATTGAGGTGCAGATCCGAACCAAGGAAATGCATGAGGTTTCCGAGCACGGCATCGCCGCGCACTGGGTTTACAAAAACGACCAATCGGAGGATGGCCAAGCCACCGACAAACGCCTGACGGCGGTCGAACTTCGTGCTCAGGAATGGGTGAAAAACCTGCTGGAAATCCAACAAAGCGCCGGGAACTCTCTCGACTTTCTGGAAAACGTCAAAATCGATCTCTTTCCGAATGTCATTTATGTGTTCACCCCCAAAGGCGAAATCATTACCCTGCCTAATGGCGCGACACCGGTCGACTTCGCCTATGCGGTACACACCAATGTCGGTCATGCCACCGTCGGTTGCCGCGTCGATAAAAAACTCGTCCCTCTGAGAACGCCTCTGGAAAGCGGGCAAACCGTGGAAATCATTCGCAGCCAGGAACAGCAGCCCAACCCGGCGTGGCTTCATTTTGTCACCACGGCCAAAGCACGCTCCCAAATCCGCCATTTCCTCAAAACGCAGCAGACCGAATCGGCAGCCAGCCTCGGGAAACGCCTGCTGACAAAGGCCATCCGCAGTTTCAATATGTCTTACCAGGGACTGTCGGAATCGACTCAACACCGAATAGTGGAAGAGCTGAAGCTGAACAACTGGGATCACCTGTTGGAAGAAATCGGGCTGGGGCAGCGGTTGGCGAATTTGGTTGCCAAACAGATTCACGATTTGATTCTGGGCACCGAAGACTCCATTTTTCATTATCAGAACAAATCCGATTCGGTCATGCCGCTCGTTATTTCCGGTACCGAAGGGATGGTGGTCAATTATGCCGGCTGCTGCCATCCGATTCCGGGCGACAACATCCTCGGATTCATCAGTGCCGAAAAGGGACTGGTCATCCACCGTCAGGAATGCCCGAACGTCAAAAATTTCAAGAACCAGCCGGATAAATGGCTCGATGTCCACTGGGAAGACAATATCACGCAGACCTTCAACGTCGAGCTCCAGATCGAGGTCTTGAACGGACGCGGCGCCCTGGCAACCATCGCCAGTAAGATCGCCGAGATGAAAACCGATATCGACCGCGTCAGATCGGAAGACAAAGACGAAACCTATAGTTTGATGAACATCGTCATCCGCGTGAGAACACGAAAACACCTGGCAGACGTCATGCGTAAACTCAAACGCCTGCCGATTGTCGAAAAAATCCACCGCATCTAGCCCCATCCAGTTCCGGGTGACCGGCCTGCATTTTTTCGGTTGTCGGCAGCAATCGAATCCCTCTATAATGAAATCTCCTCAAAACGGACGTCTATTGGGAGGCCACCATTATGAGCATTCAAACCCACGGAATTTCCATCGGCATTGAGCGTATCGATAACCAGTTCTTTATGACCCTGGTCGCCAAAGGCAAACTCACTCATGCCGACTATGAAATCATCACGCCGATGATCGATAGCGCCTTGAACGGTATCAAAGACCCCAAAGTCAAAATGTTCTTCGACGGCACGGAGATGGAAGGCTGGGAACTGCACGCCGCTTGGGACGACCTGAAACTCGGACTGAAGCATGGCAATGATTTCGAGAAAATTGCCATCTACGGCAATCGAAAATGGCAGTCTCTGGCAGCCAAGGTCGGCGGCTGGTTCATCAGCGGTGAAACCAAATACTTCGAAGACAAGGATGAAGCCCTG
>JAWVWZ010000024.1:0-10613 GCA_033723505.1 Hydrogenovibrio sp. | reverse complement strand
TTGGCGCAATTGCCCTTCACATCGCCGGGGCGTTGAAGCATCACATGATTGATAAAGACAATACGCTCAACCGCATGAAAGGCGCCGATCTTTCAGAGAAATAAAGCCTATTGCATTGCATGCGTTCCTTATGGAGCGCATGCTTGACTCTTTGGTTGCCCCCCCCTGCCTGGCAGATTCTGTATAATTTGCTTCCCCTCTGAAATTAAATAAAGCACCGACCATGACCTACCTTTCCTTGTTTCTACTCTCCCTGGTTTCCGCCACTTTGTTTCCCGGAGGCTCCGAAGTGTTGTTGGCGACTTTGGTTCAGCAGCAATATAACTTGTGGTGGCTTTGGCTGGTCGCCAGTCTGGGGAATACCTTGGGGTCGGTGGTGAACTATGGATTGGGACGTTATCTGATACATTTCCAGAATCGCCGCTGGTTTCCGTTTAAAGCGCAGCAGGTCAGCAAGTCGCAACTCTGGTTTGCCCGTTACGGTAAGTGGTCGCTACTGTTTGCCTGGCTGCCGATTATCGGCGACCCTTTGACCTTTTATGCCGGGCTGATGAAAACCCGTTTTCCGATCTTTCTGGCATTGGTCTGGATTGGCAAATCGATTCGCTATGCCTTGGTGATTGGTCTGGCGACGCTGGTCTGACACTCAGGGTAAAGCCTGCTTTTCCAGTTTGCCTTGTACTAACTCGTATAGCAACGGCGCGCCGGTCGGAATTTCCAACTGAAGCACCGCGTCTTTGGACAGGCTTTCGATATACATGACGATGGAGCGCAAACTGTTACCATGCGCGGACACCAGCACATTTTTGCCCTCATCCAGTAGCGGCATCACGCTTTCCACAAAAAACGGGATGGTGCGCTCGGCCGTCTGCTTCAAACACTCGCCATTCGGCGGAGGGATGTCATAACTTCTGCGCCAGAGATGCACCTGCTCATCGCCATACTGCTCGGCGACCTTGGTTTTGTTTTGCCCCTGCAGTTCTCCGTAGTAACGTTCATTCAAATGCCAGTTATGATAAACGGGAAGCATATTCGCCAGTGTTTCTTCGCTGTAAATCTTCGTTTTGTCTTTCATCTCCGGGTCGTCATGCAACACCACCGGGGTTTTCTCACTGTTCGATTGCACCAAAGCGATCATCGCCGTTTCCATTGCCCGAATCTGCATGGAACTGAACACCACATCGAACTCAATATCCGCGATTCTTTTCCCGGCAACTTCGGCCTCCTTGATGCCGTTTTGCGACAAAGGCACATCCACCCAACCGGTAAAGATATTCTTTAAATTCCACACGGACTCGCCGTGCCGCAATAAAACCAGCTTTGACATAACCTTTCCCCTTCAAAAATAAAGGCGTCATTTCATCATAACGATTTTCACCGAAAGCTGTAGGCGTAAATCATGAGGATTTATGAAGATAGCAGAAGGGCGCCACTGACTCTTCATCCCCCCTGCCTGACAGTTTTTTGGATCTCATTTTAATGAAACAATGTCAATCCCGGCCTCGTCTTCGACTCAAATGAGTTTAACTGGAAGACTTTCCTCCTCTAATTGCGGATAATATCCATCCCCGAATTTTGATATTGTTTAACCATGAACACAACGCTCGCCCTTATTTCAGAACCAGACAGCCGATTGAATGATGCCTTACTCGGGCTGACAAAGTCGCTGGATTTGCCGACGGTGCCGTTTGAACAGGCGCTGAGAAAACAGATCAATATCAGCGACTATGATTTTTTACTCGGCTGGTTGCATGACGAGGAAACCGACCATCCCTCCAGACTGGCACTGTTTTCTAAAACCGCCGGGCCGGTGTTTGTTGATTTTCTCAGTGGCAAGAAAAACCATCGCCGTCAATTCGGCGGCGGGAAAGGCCAGCCTTTGGCAAGAGCCGTCGGCATTGCCGGCACGGACTGTCCAAGCATTCTGGATGCGACCGCCGGACTCGGCGGCGATGCCTTTGTGTTCGCCACACTCGGTTGCCGAGTGCATATGGTAGAACGTTCTCCCGTCGTGGCAGCACTGCTGTCCGATGCGCTGGCTCGCGGCCAGGCTGCCGAGGATTCGGAGGTGGCCAGCATACTGCAGCACCTGTCTTTGGTGAATGCCGACTCGGCAACCTATTTACGGGAAAGCCACCCAGAGGTAGATGTGATCTATATGGACCCGATGTATCCGGAAAAAAAGAAAACCGCTGCCGCAAAAAAGGAAATGAAAGCCCTGCAGCATCTGATCGGCCCGGACATGGATTCCAGCGAGCTGTTGCAGGCGGCACTGGAAACCGCACAGCTGCGGGTCGTCGTCAAACGCCCCGCCAAAGCCCCCCCGATTACCTTGTCCAGTGGGATTGAACCGAGTACGGCGATCAAAAGCCCTAACACCCGATACGATGTCTATTCAATAAAGGCCTTAAAATCTTCAGGGAAATTAACACCTTAAACCGTTCTCATTAATCAGAGTCATCGACGTGATATAAATAATTTATAACTAATATTGGCTTTTTCTAATATACATTTTCAATGGCTCAACACTCGTTAAAAGTTGATTTATATCAATATGTTATATCGGATTTTTAAATCAGCCCATGATGAATTTTAAGCTAATTTAGCATTCCACGACAAAAGATCAAGGGTTTACCCTTATTGCAAATCCGGTTCCAGTCGCCATAGAATGACGCGATACAAAAAAATGATATCAAATGGAGCAACCAATGTTGGATGTGATCAAGAATCTCTGGTTTAGAGATCCAAAAGAAGAAGTGACCTATATCAATGATGTTGCGGTCCGCATTCGCGCTGGGATTCTATTGGCAATCCCGATTTATATGAGCTTTACTTTATATGATGCCGTTTTCGTCTCGCACTGGATTGTCGACGGCAACACCGCGGTCGACACCGGGGATATGGACTGGGATAACAATATCCTTTACAGCGTTCAGGCCATTAAAAAAGTCTACGACTACAGTTTCCAGACCTGGGTGTTATTCTACGGTCTGTTTGAGATGCTGGCCGGCATGTTCGTCGCCACTTCACGACTGTCGCCGATTATTCTGATCTCAAGCCTGTTGGCGAAAGCGCACAAGCCGGTTTGGAAGCCTCTGGTTCCGAAGCGTTTTGCTTGGGCGATCGGTGCGACCTTTATTTCCGTCTGTCTGGTGTTTTTCAACCCGGATGTGTTCGCCAACTGGATCAATGCCATTGTCGGCTCGAAAATGCTGCCAACAACCTATAACTATATGTCGCCTTATATCCCGCTGGTGCTGGTCTGGGTTTGTCTGGGCTTTATGTGGCTGGAAGCGATTCTGGGCTTCTGTGTCGGCTGTAAGGTTCATGCTTTATTGGTCTGGATGGGTATTTTCAAGGAAGAATGTGAAGCCTGTAACAATATCGACTGGGAAGAAATCGCCCGCAAGAACCAGGAACGCCAGGCGAAAGAAGCGGCCAACGCTGAAACGAAACATGCGTCATAAATCATAAAATAGAAGAGTTGGCTAGAGATGCTGCCTTTAGTGTTTTAGCCATTTTGATGGGCCCTTAACGGGCCTATTTTTTTGCCTGCCACGCAGAGCGCTTCAGTCTTTTTTCTCGGATTTGTCTTTTTCCGTTTTCTCTGCGGACTCTTTTTTCTTTTTGGCGAACCCGGCGCCCTTTTTGGTTTTGGCTTTGAGCTCCAGCGCTTCGATCATCGGGCGATAATCCACCCCCGTTTTCTGCATTTCCGCAAAACATTTGGCAATCACCGCGATGGTGTTGGGCACCTCGCCTTTCTTTTTGTAGGACTGGAGATTCTTGTCACTTACCTTGATCAAACGGCTGAATTTCGGCAAGGAAATCTCGGCATCCAACAGCAGTTTTTTGAATTCGATAAAGGTCATAACCCTCCCGACAGAATAAATTGCACGATGGGCGAACCCGCCCAAAAAAATCGGCGCAATTATACCCTCTTTGTTTTCGCTGATGGCGGTCGATTTGACTCTAGCACAGATAATCGATAGAATCACTATAATTTATTACCAAAAGTAATGATTATTCAGAGGCTTTTACGGTGATAAATCAGGGGTTCCCCGGAATCTCGATCACACTCTAGACTTGAAAAAGATAATCAAAGGAGCCACTCATGGCAAAAGCATTAAAGAAAAAAGCAGTGAAGAAAGTGTCGGCAAAAGTCGGAAAGAAAATGCTATCTAAAAAGAAAGCTGACAAGATTTCCAAAAAGGTCGTCAAAGCGGTCATGAAGAAAAAGCCGACCACCAAAAAGAAAGCGCGTAAAGTCGCGAAAAAAGCCATTAAGAAAATCGCTTAATGTCGCCACAAAAGGGGATAGGCCATCCCCTTTTTAATTTCTCCCACATTTAACACTCAATCTTAAAGCCAATGTGTTTTTTCGCCTGATACATTTTGTGATCGGCTAACTTCACCAGCGCTTCCCCCTCAACATACTCCTCGCCACCGGTTTCGGATATGCCGATACTCAGCGTGTAATCCGGAAATTTTTCGCTGAAATGCGCAATAATCTTCTCGCAGGTCTTTTTGGCATCGCGGATTTCACATTCGGGCAAAATCACGCAAAACTCGTCCCCGCCACAACGACAGGCACTGTCGGTTTCGCGAATGTTCTTCAACAAGACCTGACCGATATGTTTCAACACTTCATCGCCTTTGCTATGACCATTTTCGTCGTTGATTTCCTTGAAGTTATCAATATCAAAATAGATGAGCGACAATCGGGTTTTACGCCGTTTCGCCAAGGCAATCTCTTTACGCAAAACCTCCTGCATCGCCCGTTGGTTATAGATATTGGTCAGTGGATCGAGGGTTGCTTGCCTTTCGAGTTGTGCCGTGCGTTCGGCAACCTTTTCTTCCAACCCTTTGGCATAGAGTTCGGTTTTGCGTTTCGCATT
Organism: Hydrogenovibrio sp.; assembly: GCA_033723505.1. Classification (GTDB taxonomy): domain Bacteria; phylum Pseudomonadota; class Gammaproteobacteria; order Thiomicrospirales; family Thiomicrospiraceae; genus Hydrogenovibrio. The sequence goes on along the minus strand of JAWVWZ010000024.1, from coordinate 5,715 downwards.
TTCAATCTCGCCCACCAAGCTGTCGATATAGGTATCGAAAACCAGTGTGGTGTCGAAATAAATCAGCTTTTCCAGCGTTTCCAGAGTCGCATTGAGTTCGGATTCGGTCTCGATATTTTGCTTTAACACCCGGATGATGATGCGCTTCAAGGTAAGCACGGCGGAGAGATAGAGCTTGGGTTCGACCCCGATGCGTTTATGCACCATGCCGATTCTTAGCCGGTTATTGACGTATTCGCCGTCATAGTTCCCAGAGAACAAATCGATGACGTATTTTCGTTGCGCGGAAGTCAGCCGGGTGAGGGTTTCGGCATCACCGATCAGAATCGACACCTCGTCGATTTGGGTTTGTTTTTCGTAGAATTCCTCGACGATGGCGTCGATATTTTCTTCCATCAGCGGTTTGTTTTGCGAGAGTTGTTCCAGGTCTTCCGCTGTCAATTCCAGCAACTCCATTCTTGCCAGAATCTCCACTTCGCTGATTTGCATTTGCTCCAATAAGGTTTTGTCCGTTCGCATCAAATTTCAAACTCCTTCCATGGCTAAGCCAGAATCGATTCCTTCGGTGGAACGTCGATTCGGAAATCTGTCTATCCAAACGGCGTTTGCCGGCCAGCCGACAAAAGCAATCTCTAATTTACCGTAAAACTACGTAAAAACCAAGTAAACAACTAGGGAATTATGCAAAAACAGGATCGACCATGAGGTGAAACGCCCCAACAACAAGGGGAGAGGGTCAAGCGTGATTTCGAAGCAAATTGAGAAATTCGAACCCGTAACGGGCCAGTTTGGTTTCGCCGACGCCATTGATTTGCAGCAACTGGCTGTCGTTTTGCGGCAGCTGTTGCGCCATTTCGATCAGCGCGGTATCCCCAAAGACCTGATAGGCGGGACGTTCTTCACTGTCGGCAATCTCTTTTCGCAGGGCGCGAAGCTGCTCGAACACCGCCAATTCGGCATCCGACAATTGCTCTTTAGCCGACTTGCCCCCCCGCCTGGTAGATTTTGCAGCCTGATTGCGCGGTTTGGCCAGTTGCAGATCGACATGCCCCTTCAACACGTCTCCGGCGCTCGGCGTCAGCTTCAAGACCGAGTACTGCTGGATATCCTGATACACATAGCCCAGATGAATCAACTGGCGCAAAATGCTTTGCCATTCCGACGCCGAAAACTCTTTGCCGATGCCGTAAGTACTGAGTTGGTCGTGGTTGAGCTGGCGAATCCGTTCGTTATCCATGCCTCTGAGGACATCAATGACATGCGTCATGCCATACCCCTGATTCATCCGATAAATGCAGGACAGGGCTTTCTGCGCGGCGACTTTCCCATCGAAAAAGGTCGGCGGGTTCAGGCAGACATCGCAGTTGCCGCAGGGTTGATGCGTCGCTTCTCCGAAATAATTCAGCAGTACACTGCGACGACAGGTCTGGGATTCGGCAAACTCCACCATGCTCGCCAACTTGAAGCTCTCGATACGACGCTGTTCTTCGTTTTCAACATTGTCAACGAAATGTCTGGCGGTCACCACATCCTGAGTGCCGTAAAGCAACAAGGCTTCCGAGTCCAAGCCATCCCGTCCGGCGCGCCCGGTTTCCTGATAGTATCCTTCGATATTCTTCGGCAGGTCGTAATGCACCACAAACCGCACATTGGGTTTATCGATGCCCATGCCGAACGCCACCGTGGCCACCACAATCGACACTTCGTCACGAATAAACTGATGGTGCACCTGAGCTCGGATTTCCGACGGTAATCCGGCATGATAAGCCTTGGCGGAATAGCCTTGCTGTTGTAACTGCAAGGCGACCTCTTCGACCCGTTTCCGACTCAGACAATAAACGACCCCGCTTTCGTTTTCCCGGTTTTGCAGGAATGCACTCAACTGTTTCATCGGCTGGCGTTTTTCCAGAACGGTATAACGGATATTGGGTCGGTCGAAACTGCTGACATGCACATGCGGCGACTGCAGATGCAGTTTTTGCAGAATGTCCTGACGGGTTGCGTGGTCGGCGGTTGCGGTTAACGCGATAAACGGCACTTGCGGAAACCCGGCACGCAGTTGACCGATCATCCGGTATTCCGGGCGGAAATCATGCCCCCATTGCGAGATACAGTGCGCTTCGTCGATGGCGAACAAGCTGATCTGCAATGTTTGCAATTGCTGCATAAACCCCTGATTCAACAGGCGCTCCGGTGCGACGTACAACAGGTCCAATTGACCGGTATGCAACTGCATCAATACCTGGTCGGCGGTTTCATAATCGAGGGTCGAATTGTAGAAAGCGGCCCGAACGCCATTGGCCTTCAAAGCGCTGACCTGATCCTGCATCAAAGAAATCAGCGGCGACACCACAATCGCCGTACCGGGACGGACCAATGCCGGAATCTGATAGCAAAGCGATTTACCGCCACCGGTCGGCATCAGCACAAAACAGTCATTGCCGGCGATACAGTCTTCAATAATCTCCGCCTGGCGATCACGGAAGGACTCATAGCCAAACACCGAACGCAAACACTCAAGCGCGGTCATTTCAGAAAGTTCTGCTTCGTTTACGGAGGTATCGGGCATATCGAAAAGCTTTGCTTTGATTGAATTCAATCCAGGATTGAAGGTTGAAAAAGACGGCTATTATAACGGTTATCGCAACGCCCACTCAAACATCACAAGATAAATTTACGGCGTTCGACCCCAGTACAATTTTCTGACGGTGAAAACAGACGGTACATTCGTTTGTATCGCGGAAAAGCCCCCGCCTGGCAGATTTTTAGATTTCCGGCTGGTGCCCGGAAGCCTTCAAAGCGGCAGCCAGTTTGCGGGTTGATCTCAGCGGTGAGCCGCTGTTTTTCGCCAATAACGCATAGGCGACCGGAATCACCAGCAGACTCAATAACGTCGAAAATGCCACGCCCCAGAAAAGCACATAGCCGAGAATCTGTCTCGATTCGGCACCGGCGCCGCTGGAAAGGATTAAAGGCACCGTGCCCGCCACGGTGGTGATCGAGGTCATCATAATCGGACGGAAACGCAACTGAGTCGCCGACACCAAGGCGGCATAGAGCGACAGGCCTTTATCGCGTAACTGGTTGGTGAATTCGACGATCAGAATCCCATTTTTGGTCGCCAGCCCCAACAACATCACCAGCGCGATTTCGCTATAGATGTTCAAGCTGATGCCATAGGCATCCATCGCGAACATGCCGCCGCCGATTGCCAAAGGCACCGTCAGCATAATGATAAACGGTTGGATAAAGCTTTCGAATTGCGCCGCCAACACCAGGAAAATCACCACCAAGCCGAAGAGGAACACGAACAGCATCGAACTGCTGGCGTTCTGAAAATCTTTCGACTGACCTTTATAATCGATGGTCGCGCCCGCCGGCAGGGTTTTACGGGTCAGCTCGTTCAAGTAGGTCAATGCCTGACCAAGCGAATAGCCGTCGTCTAGCTTGGCCGACAAAGTGATCGAACGCACCCGGTTATAACGATACAGACTCGAGGCCACCCCTTCTTCGGACAAAGTCACGAACATCGACAACGGCACCATCTGGTTGGAGGTGGCGGAACGTAGATAAATCTGTTCCAGATCTTCCGGCGTGCGGAACCATTTGTGGTCCGCCTTTAACAGGATATCGTATTCCTCGCCTTTATACTGGACGGTCGTGACCTTCTTACTGCCGAGCAAGGTTTGCAGGGTTTCGCTGATGTCCTGATAGGAAATTCCCAGCGCCTTGGCCTTTTCGTAGTCGATATGCAGGCGCAATTGCGGTTTGGTAGGCTCGTAATCCCAGTCCAGACTGTTGAGACCGGGATTGGTTTTGGCAATGGCTTCGTCCATCATCGTTTTCCATTTCGCCAGTTGCTCATAACTCGAACCGCCGATGACGAATTGCACCGGCTTCTGAATGCGGCCGCCAATCGCGGAACGCATCACCGGTACGGCCTTGACGCCGGAAAGGTCGGCCAGTTTCTTGCGAACCTCTTTCATGATCTCGAAACCGGAACGGCGCTTCGACCAGTCGTTCAACACCACAATGACAAACCCGGAGTTAAACACTTCGGAATTGCTGAATGAACGGGGCGTCCGCACCAGCAAACGTTTGGCTTCACCGCTTTTCACCAATGGCATCAGACGTTTCTCGATCTCCGCCATATAACTTTGCATATAGTCGAAGGTCGCGCCTTCCGGCCCTTTAACCATCACGAAAAACACACCACGGTCTTCTTTGGGCACGTATTCCTGCGGCAAATGCTTGGCAAAATACACCATGGCCACGGTCACCAGAGCAAACACCCCCATCACGACCCAAGGGAAGCGTAAATTCTTGATCAGCAGTTTGCGGAACCAGACCAGGCGGCGATCATAAGGGCGATGTTTTTGTGGCGTGCCGTCAGACACAACCGTCTTTTTGCTTTTCAACAGATTGGAAGCCAGCGCCGGCGATAAACTCAATGCCACCCAACTGGAAAACAGCACCGCCACGGCCAGCGTGACCGCAAATTCGGAAAACAAGCGACCGACATTGCCTTCCAAAAAACCGATGGGCATAAAGACTGCCACCAACACCAAGGTGGTCGCCAGTACGGCAAAACCGACTTGTCTCGTTCCCAGATAAGCGGCGGCAATCGGCGGATGCCCTCTTTCGATATGGCGCTGCGTGTTTTCCAATACGACAATCGCATCGTCCACCACCAGACCGATGGCCAATACCAGTGCCAACAAGGTCAACAGATTCACCGAAAAACCAAGCATCCATAATACCCAGAAAGTCGCCATCAACGACACGGGCAGGGTGACCATCGGTACCATCGCCGCACGAAAACTGCGCAGGAACACCAGCATCACGCCGACCACCAGAGCCAAGGCGATAAACAGGGTTTTATAAACCTCGTTGACCGCCTGCTGAACGAACACCGACGCGTCGTAACTGTCCTTCAGTGACAAGCCTTCCGGCAGGGTCTTATTGACCAGTGCCTTACGTTCCCGTGCCAATTCGGCGACGGTCAGAGTATTGGCGTTCGATTGTTTGACAATCCCGATGCCCACCATCGGCACTCCATTGCCTTTGAACAGGCGCCGTCGCTCAAGGGTACCCATATAAACTTCGGCCACGTCTTTCAAGGTAATTTGACCGATTTGCTTGTCCTGTTTGACGATCAGGTTGCGGAAATCCTCGACGGTTTTCAGCGGCTTATCGACCTGCAAATTCAACATGACCTGACGACCTTGCAAAGAACCGATCGGCAATTCGACATTGGAGGCACGCAATTGTTTTTCGATGTCCTGCGTCGTCAGGTCGTAGAGCGCCATTTTTTGAGGATTCAGCCAGATTCTCAACGCCAGGGACTGTCCACCCCCGACCCGCACTCGGCCGACTCCGTCCAATACCGAAAAGCGATCGACGATATAGCGCTCGGCATAATCCGTCAATTGCGGCACGGTCATCCGGTCGCTGACGAGATTAAACCACATGATCGGGCTTTCATCGCTGTCGGCTTTCTCGACTTCCGGCGGATCGGCCTGTTCCGGCAGGTTATCGGCAATCCGCGCGACTCGATCGCGAATATCATTGGCTGCTGCATCGATATCTCGGTCGATACTGAACTCGATTTTGATTTTGGAGCGACCGTCGGAAGAAGAGGAATCGATATATTGAATCCCGGAAATACCGGCGATCCGGTTTTCGATCACTTTGGTGATGCGATTCTCCACCACT
>JAWVWZ010000023.1:0-10866 GCA_033723505.1 Hydrogenovibrio sp. | reverse complement strand
TGAGCTGGCGAGATGGCCGGATCTGATCGTGATCGCGCCGGCCTCCGCCGAAACGCTGGCGAAGTTGCGTATGGGGCGCGCCGACGATTTATTGACGACCTTATGCCTGGCGACCGAGAAGCCCATTTTAATTGCCCCGGCTATGAATCGTCTGATGTGGGCGAATGCCGCGACTCAGGAAAATGTCTCGATCCTGCAGGATCGGGGAATGGAAATCATCGCGCCGGATAAAGGTGAACAAGCCTGTGGCGAAGTCGGTGCCGGGCGTATGCCGGATCCCAAAGCCTTATATGAAAAGGCGATTGCCTATGCAGAACAACAGCTTGATGACTCACCGGACGCCCCCGCCTGGCAGATTTTAGCGGAAGCTTTGCAGGGAAAAACCTTGCTGGTGTCGGCGGGTCCGACTCATGAACCGATTGATCCCGTGCGATTTATCGGCAACCGCAGCTCCGGCAAAATGGGGTTTGCCATTGCGGAAGTGGCGGCCAAACTCGGTGCCAAGGTCACGTTGATTGCCGGGCCGGTCGCTTTGCCGACGCCCGCCCATGTTGAAAGGCTGAATGTGAAGTCCGCCGAACAGATGTTCGAAGCGGTGAAATCCCATTACGCCTCGGCCGACTATTTTATTTCAGCCGCCGCCGTTGCCGATTTCCGCATGTCAGAAACGGCTGTGCAAAAACTCAAGAAGCAGGCAGGACAGGCAACCCTCACGCTTGAATTGATCAAGAATCCGGACATTATTGCCTGGGTTGCCCAGCAAGCCGATAAGCCGGTGGTGGTCGGTTTCGCAGCTGAAACGGAAAATGTGATCGATTATGCGAAACAGAAGCTTGCCCGTAAGGGACTCGATATGATTTGCGCCAATGAAGTGGGAGAGGCTAAAGGGTTCGAACGCAACGATAATGCTTTGACCTTGATTACCGCCGAAGAATATAAGCCGTTGGTGCGCTCAAACAAGCGGCATCAGGCGTATGAACTGTTACGGTTTTTGGTCCAGCACTTTCCATGCTGAAAATTCTGGTTCGTAAAATCACTTAAAACGATGTCCTTCGACCCGAATTGTATTAAGATTGACTTGTAGAAGGAAACAATTGGTGATGAGTGAGATGTTCGGACGTTTTTTACGACAAATCGGAGGCTGGGTTGGTTGCGCCGGCATGATTGGTTTGTTGTTTTCGACAACAGCACTTGCCACTGTCCAGCCGACAGCCCCACTGGAGAAAGTTTCGCTTCAATTGAAGTGGCTGCATCAGTTTCAGTTCGCTGGTTATTATGCCGCGCAAAAACAAGGCTATTACCGTGATGCTGGCCTGCAAGTCGACATTCGCCAGCGGGATCCTCTAAAAAACAATATCCAACAGGTCATTGATGGCGAAGCCGATTATGGGGTGGCCGATTCCATTTTACTGGTCTATCTCGCCAGAAAAGCGCCGGTGGTCATCGTTGCCCCCATTTTTCAGCATTCTCCTCAGGTGATTTTTACACTGGCTTCCAGTGGTCTGGACAGCCCCTATAAACTCAACGATAAGAAAATCGCGTTCTATCAAAAAGACACGGATGGTTTCCCGATTCTGGCAATGATGCAGCAATTGGGGGTTCATCCGATTTATGATCGTGCTCGTTTGAAAACCGATCCCAATATGCTGATCCGCAAGGAGGTCGATGGTTATGTCGGCTATCTGGCCAATGAAGCCTATTCGTTACGGGAGCAGGGCGCCAAAATCAATGTGATCAATCCGATGAACTATGGCATTGACCTTTATGGCGATATGCTTTTCACCAGTCAAAAAGAAGCGCAAAACCATCCGGATCGTGTCCTCAGATTTAAAAAGGCGACCTTGAGAGGTTGGCGCTACGCCATGGCGCATAAAGCCGAAATGGCGCGTTACATCCTCAAAACTTATCATCCGCATAAAACCTTTGAGCACCTGATGTATGAGGCCAAAGTGATTGAAGAAGCCATGATGCTTGACACGATCCCCATCGGTACCCTGGATGAAGGGCGGCTTCAATTTATTGCGCATCTGCTTAAACAGCATGGGTTGACTTCAAATGGTGTGGATTTGAATAAAGGGGTCTATCGTCCGACCGTCGAAGCCTTGCAGTTTTCTTCTGAAGAAAAGCGATGGATGAACGAACATCCGGTCATCAAGCTGGCAATCGACCAAAATTGGAACCCAATCCAGTTCGTCGATGAAAAAGGGGAATACAAAGGCATCGCCGCCGGATTTTTTCGCTATATCAGTCATAAAACAGGACTGGTGTTCCAGCCGGCGAAAAACCTGACCTGGTCTCAAGCGGTAGAGAAAATGAAACATCGACAGCTGGATGTATTCGCCGCGGCCATCGAAACCAGTAGCCGCAAGCAGTACGTCGATTTCACTCAATCCTACCTGAATTTTCCCATGGTCATCGCGACTCGGGAAGGCACGCCCTATATCGCTGATATGAAGCAACTTTCCGGCAAAACCATTGCCGTGGTGGAAGACTATACCGCGCACGAAAAACTCAAGTTGATGTACCCCAATATTCATTTGAAACTGGTGAAAACGCCGCAAGACGGATTGACCGAGGTCGCGATGGGCGAAGCAGATGGCTATATCGATAATGTCGCGGTCATCGGGCATTACATCCGCAATGAAGGGTTGACCAACTTAAAGATTTCCGGGGAAATGCCCTTCCGCGCGGATGTTGCCATTGGGGTGCGCAAAGACTGGCCCGAGTTGCACAGTATTCTTCAGAAGGTCTTGCTGAATATGCCTCAGGAAACCTATGCGTCCTTAGTCAATCCGTGGTTGCAGGTCAGTTATCAGAAGCAGTACGACTGGAAAGAGTTGTTTATGTATATCGGACCGGTTTCGATTGCGCTTCTGATGGTGTTGTTTTTCTATTTCAAGTTACGTAAAGCACAAGGCTTGTTGCAGGAAACCAATGCCAAATTGTCCGTACTTTCCATTACCGATCATTTAACGGGTGTTTATAACCGCCAATATCTGGATCAGACACTGCAGGCGGAAAAAGAAAGGGCGCACCGTTATGACTCGACTTTCAGTGTCATTATGATGGACTTGGATGACTTTAAAGAAATCAACGATACCTATGGCCATTTGCTTGGCGATGAGGTATTGATTCAGGTGACTCAGACGATTCAGGTGATGATCCGTAAAACCGATACGCTGGGACGCTGGGGCGGCGAGGAGTTTATGGTGATCTGTCCGGAAACCGACTCGGCGCATGCTGTTTTGTTGGCGGAAAAAATTCGCAAAGCCATCGAAAGTCAGACGTATCCTAAGCAAATTCATCAGACGGTGAGTTTAGGTGTGGCACAGTATTACACGCTAGAATCGATCCACGAGTGTGTCAATGAAGCCGATCAGAATCTTTACCTGGCGAAGAAGGCGGGGAAAAACCGGGTCAGTGCTGGAGAGCCGACATAGAAGCCGTCTTTCCCCTAGCCTGTCCGACTTTGAATCGCCCTTAGGGGCAAACGGTTTAGTCGAGGGCTGCTGCGTTCAGCGCCGGCAGGGGCCTTCTCCCTATGAGATTGAATCAAAACCTGGAACACACTCAGTGCCTTCATCATGCTCAATCTTGTGTTGAATCTATATGATGTGTGGAACCATGACAAAGCCCTTAAGATGTTTCCACGCCCTGGATAACAAATGCCCATTCTTATATGATGGGGCAAAAAGGATGTTTGCTTATGATTAAAAAACTGCTTGTGCTGGTGATTTTGATAGGGGGCGGGATTACCCTTTATTGGTGGCAGTCGCCCAAGGCGACTTCCAGTGACCAGATTGAACTTTTCGGTAATGTCGACTTGAAGCAGGTGAATTTAGCATTTCAGGTTTCCGGCCAGATCGAAACGATGGGCGCGCATGAAGGCAGTTTCGTCAAAGCCGGTCAAAAATTGGCGTGTGTGCAGAAAACACGTTATTCGGCCGAGGTTGCTGGCGCAAAAGCACAGGTTGCCGGATTGCAGGCGCAACTGGACAAGCTCATCGCCGGGAATCGACCGGAAGAAATCGAGCAGGCGAAAAGTCATTATCAAGCCGCCAGGATTGAAGCCGAGCAGGCGCAAAAATCTTTTAAACGGTTACAGAGTTTGCTCAGTCGGCATTTAACGTCTCAAGACGATGTCGATCTGGCTCGTACCAAAGCCGACGCGGCGAGATATGAACAAACCGCCGCTTATAACGCCTGGCAGGTTGCCAAGTTGGGTGCGAGGGATGAAGATATTCGCCAGCTCAAGGCCCAACTGGAACAGGCGAAAGCGCAATTGACAATTGCGGAGAAGAATCTGACGGATACGGATTTGATCGCGCCGGTTGACGGCACGATCCGAAATCGGGTATTGGAACCCGGAGATATGGCCAGTCCTCAGCAGACGGTGATGACTCTGGCGTTGAAAAGTCCGAAGTGGGTGCGGGCCTATTTATCCGAAGATCAGCTCGGTAAAGTCAAACTGGGCATGTCCGCCCGCATTTCCACCGACAGCTACCCGGGGAAAACCTATTCCGGCTGGGTAGGGTATATTTCCCCGGTGGCGGAGTTCACGCCCAAAAGCGTGCAGACTGCCGATTTACGGACACAGTTGGTTTATCAGGTCCGAGTTTTCCTGTGTGATGCGTCGGATGAAATGCGTCTCGGCATGCCCGCCACCGTGCATATCCAATTACAGGAAAAGCCGACGGGCGAACTTAAGTGTCGCGATTAATCCTTTTGCCCGGATTTGAAGGTTCGCCATGTCCGACTCTCCTTTAGAAATTCAGCACCTGTCGAAGCAGTTTGAACTGGCCAATCGCACTGTCGAGGCATTATCCGATGTCAGTTTTCAACTGCAGCCTGGGCAAGTGACCGGCTTGATCGGCGCCGACGGTGCCGGCAAGACCACTCTGATGCGTTTGATAGCCGGGTTGTTATCATTTGAGCAGGGAGAGATTTCGGTTTTGGGGCAGGATGTTCGACAAGCGTCTCTGGCTGTCCAGTCCCATATCGGCTATATGCCCCAACAGTTCGGCCTCTATCAAGATTTGACGGTTCATGAAAACCTGACCCTCTATGCGAATTTACAAGGTCTGGCGGTTTCCGAACGGGAACAGCGATTTGACACCCTGTTGGAAATGATGGGGATGTCGCCATTCAAAACCCGTCTGGCGTCGAAACTGTCCGGCGGCATGAAGCAAAAACTCGGGCTGGCCTGCACGCTGGTCAAAGCTCCCAGGTTATTGTTATTGGATGAACCGACCGTCGGCGTCGATCCGGTTTCCCGGCGGGAACTTTGGCAGATTGTCTATAAGCTGGTCGAAGAAGAAGGTATGAGCGTCTTGTTGAGCACCGCCTATCTCGACGAAGCCGAACGTTGTCATGATATTAAATTGCTGCACGAAGGCAAGCTTCTGGCCGAAGGGGCGCCGGAAGATTTTTCCGCTAAACTGACAGACCGAACCTTTCAAGTGACCTCGGAGAGCTTGTCGAAAAGGGAACTCAAAGCACTTTTGACTGCCCAGTCATCGATTAAGGATGCGTTGATTTTAGGGGATGGGGTGAGGGTCTTGACCTGTGAGTCCATGCCAAATTCTCAAAACCTGTTCCAAGCTCCCGATCATGAAGAGATGACGGTCACGCCGATGCCTCCCAGATTTGAAGATGCTTTTGTCGATATGCTCAAGGAAGAAGACAGCTTGCATTCGCATTTCAATGCGTGGCAGGTCGAAGCCGTGAATCGTGAAGACACAGTGATTGAGGTCAAGGATCTGGTCTGCCGTTTCGGGGATTTCGTGGCGGTCGACCACTTGGAATTCAAAGTCAATCGGGGCGAGATTTTCGGGTTGCTGGGGGCCAACGGCGCCGGGAAAACCACCACATTTCGGATGCTGTGCGGTTTGTTGCCGGCGACATCCGGTCATTTGGAAGTGGTCGGCATGAATTTACGCCATGCGCGGGCGCAGGCCAGAGCCAGATTAGGATATATGTCGCAGAAATTTTCGCTCTATGGCGTCATGAGCGTTGCCCAGAATCTGGCTTTCTACAGCCAGGTATATGGCTTAAGGGGGCAAGCCAAAAAAGAGCGTATCGACTGGGCCTTGAAAGCCTTTGAACTGGAAGGCTATGTGTCGCAAACCAGTAAAGAATTGCCCTTGGGGTTCAAGCAACGTCTGGCGATGGCGTGTGCCCTGATGCATCGACCGGACATCTTGTTTCTGGATGAGCCGACATCCGGTGTCGATCCTTTGGGGCGAAGAGATTTCTGGAATAAAATCAATGCACTGGCAGAACAAGGGGTGACCATTATGGTGACCACCCACTTTATGGAAGAAGCCGAGTATTGCGACCGTATGGCAATCATGGCAAACGGCAAGATTTTGTCGATGGGCACCCCGGGTGAAATCAAGCAGGCAGGACAGGCCGTGGACATGGAAGAGGCATTTGTCCGTATTGTGCAGGGAGGGGATCATGCTGAATAAACTTGCACGAATGCGGATCAAAGGGCTGGTGTTCAAAGAATTTCTGCAAATTTTGCGCGATCCGAGCAGCATCAGCATTGCATTTGTCATGCCTGTGGTTTTGTTGTTTTTGTTCGGCTATGGAGTCACGCTGGATGCCAAGCATATTTTACTGGGTGTGGTGCAGCAGGATCCTTCCGCTGAATCCCGGGACTTTGTCAGTCATTTCGAGCATTCAGAATATTTTTCGCCAAAATCCTATTTGACCGTACCCGATGCGGTGCAGGCGATGCAGCGTGGAGAGGTGCAAGGGGTGCTGGTCTTACCGTCGGATTTCGTCAACCGCTTCCATCAACCCGGTTCGGCACCGGTTCAAGTGCTGATCAACGGGGTGAACTCGAACACCGCTAATCTCATTAACGGTTATGTGCATGGTGTCTGGCAAACCTGGCTGACCGACTATCTTTCGCAAAAAGGCCGGACTTTGAAAACGCCGATCCAATTACAGCCTCGCATTTGGTTCAACAGCGAGGTCAATAGCCGTCACTTTCTGGTACCGGGGCTCATCGCCATTATCATGACGTTGATCGGCGCCTTGTTGACGGCTTTGGTGGTGGCTCGCGAATGGGAAAGGGGGACGATGGAGGCCTTACTGGTCACGCCGGTGACCATTTGGGAAATCCTGTTGAGCAAGGTGTTTCCGTATTTTGTACTGGGCATGGGCGGGATGGTCTTGACGCTGGTGATGGCGTTGTTTTTATTTGAAGTGCCTTTGCGGGGATCGCTGTGGATTCTGTTGCTCAGTTCGGCGGTTTTTCTATGGGTTGCGTTGTCGATGGGGATTTTGATTTCCACTGTCGGTAAAAGCCAGTTCGTTGCCGGGCAAATCGCGATTTTGGTGACGTTCCTGCCCGCGTTTTTACTTTCCGGGTTCGTTTTCGATCTACACAGTACACCGGCGTTTATTCAGTTCATCACGCATATCGTGCCGGCACGATATTTCGTCGCATTATTACAGAGCCAGTTCCTTGCGGGAGATATCGCCTGGGTGATTTTGCCAAACCTGCTGGCTCTGGTGTTAATGGGGGTGGTTTTGACCTTGGTCATTATTAAAAAATCGCATAAGAGGCTGGATTGATGCAGTTGGATTGGATGGGGTCGTTGTCACGGATTCTGGCGTTGATGATCAAGGAGTTCAGTGTGCTGTTTCAGGACAAGCGGACGCGGTTCGTGGTCATCGGGCCACCGTTCATTCAGCTGTTGGTCTTCGGCTATGCCGCGACGTTCGAGTTGAAACAAGCGCCTGTGGCGGTATTGAATCAGGATCAAGGAACGGTTTCCCAGCAAGTCATCGGGCATTTGGAGGGTTCGAAAAGCTTCAAGGTCGTGTCGTTTTTACCCAATGATCGGGCCATTAAACCTACGATTGACGAGAAGCAAGCCTTGTTGGTCGTGCATTTCCCGGCGGACTTTTCCAGCCGGCTGCATAAGGACGGCACCACCGAATTACAAGTGATCATCGACGGGCGGAATTCCAATACCGCCTTGCTCGCACAGAACGACTTGAGTCACGTGATTCAGGCATTCAACGACGATTGGGCGGCCGACCATCATGTGTCGCAACCGCCATTGGAAATCGTCAAACGAAACTGGTTCAATGAAAATCTGGAAAACAACTGGTTCTTTGTGCCTGGAATCGTTGCATTGATTGTGCTCGTGGTATCGTTATTGATTACGGCACTGTCGGTCGCCAGGGAACGGGAAGAAGGCACTTTCGATCAGTTGCTGGTGACGCCGACGCTGCCGTTTGAAATCCTGGTCGGAAAATCCCTGCCCGGTTTGCTGATTGGGCTGCTGGAAAGCAATATCATAATTTTGATCGCGATTTTCTGGTTCGGCGTACCCTTTCGGGGAGATTACTGGTTGTTGCAGTTTGCCATGGTATTTTTCATTGCTTCTGCCATCGGTATCGGTTTGATGATTTCGGCGTTATCGACCACTCAGCAGCAGGCATTGCTGGGCGCCTTTATGTTTATGGTGCCGGCGGTGATTCTGTCGGGGTTCGCCACCCCCATCGAGAATATGCCCGATGCGATCCAATTATTGACCTATCTCGATCCGATGCGATACTTTCTGATTGTGGTACGAGGCATCTTTTTACAGGAGATGGGCATTGATGCACTCTGGCATCAGATTTTACCATTGGCAATCATCGCTTCAGTCACCATGACGTTTGCGGCTTGGCTATTCCGTCATCGTACGGTTTGATGTTCGTGCAGAAGTTTCGGTGAGACGGTGACCACCCCTGCCAGCAATAATAGACCGGCCGCCGAGAATCCCAGCGCGGTCATGACCGATAAATGTTGCCATAATTGTCCAATCAGCAAACTACCGAGAGCGGTTGCAACCGCCGTGCCTAGATAGAAAAAGCCATAGGCCCGGCCTTTTCCCTGCTCGGTTTGTCCAATTCTGACTCTGAGTGCATTCAATCCGGCAACCATAAAGATTCCCTGAAACACAAAAGCCACCAGCACTGCGAGAGTATTTTCGCTGAGCAGTAATAGCGTGGACAGTGCCCCCGCCCACAAGGCGACGGCCATTAGCCGGCGTGCACCCTCCCGATCCAGTCGCTTGCCGATACGATAGCTGATTAACGTCTGGGTCAGCCCCGAAATGACCATCAGGAGGGGCAGCCAAAAGGTTGCAATGCCGATGTCGCTGCCTCTCATGATCATATAGGCGTCGTTGAGCATAAAGAAGACCGCGAGAAAGTAGACGCCAAACCAGCCCCATAAGGTCGAGTCTATCCGCGAATGTGACGAAAGAGGAAAGGATGGCGCCTTTGAGTCGCTGTTAGCAGGCGCGGCAGAGCGGTGTTTGACCGTGTCGGTGACAAAGAACATCAATATCAGTACGCCAATCAGTCCGGGAATCACGGTCAATTCAAAAATGGTCCGAATCCATTCGGCCGAGTGTCCCAGCCAGGTCAACAGCAAGAAAGCGACGATGCCGCCAAGGGTCTCGCCGGCGATGTCCAGCGTTTTGTGAACACCGAAGGCCTGGCCCTGCCGATTCTGGTGTGCCGATGCGGAAATTAAAACATCCTTGGGGGCGCTGCGGATGGCTTTGCCCAGTCGTTCGGTCGCGCTGATGGCGGCGACGCTAGTCCAGCCCGTTGCAAACGAGAACAAGGGTTTCATGGTGGCCGACAAGCCATAGCCCACCAAGAGTAAAGGTTTGGTGACTTGGAATTTATCACTGAGCCAGCCGCCGAACCAACGCAATAAATAAGAGACAAAGGTGGTGATCGCGAGGATATAACCCAGTTTGTCCATGCCTTGGTTCAATACTAATACCACATAAATCGGAATCAGCGGTTTGACCATGGCGGTGGCCAAGTCGGTAAAGAAGCTGACCCAGCCCAGTGCCCAAATATTCTTTGAAACCTTTTCCATAAGGAATCCTTTTTAAGTGTGGATCAAAATATGTTGTTCAGGGTTGCTGTCATCAACATCACGCTGAAGATGCTGACCACCGACGTGACAAAAACCAACCGGGACGCTAAAACGGCATCACACCCATATTTCGCCGCCAAAACAACACTGAGCATAGCCGATGGCATCGCGGCCTCCAAGATAATGACTTGCAATTGCCAGGACGTCAGTCCGATTGCCAAGGAAGGCAGCCAGACAAGGAGCGGACTGACGATCAGCTTTAAAAGAATGGCAACCAGAGCCAAAGACATCACGGATTTAAGTGAGCCAAATTGCAGGAGTACGCCGACGGTCAAGGTCACAAAGAAGGTATTGGCTTGGGCGATCAGGTCGACGACGTCAAACAGTTGTGAAAAGAAAGCGCCTTTTAAAGGCAAGTTCAAACCGCTATAGAGCAGACCGACGACGATGGCGATGAAAATGGGCGACTGCATGAACAGGAACAGGCTTTTGATGGGGGTGAGTTGATGCGATGTTTTTTTGCCATAGTAAATGGCAACCATGGTTCCCAAGGTAAACAAGCCGATTCCGACCCCCAGTTCTGAAATCATCACGGCTTCGGAAAGCGCGTCGGCATTGCCGGGAAACACCTGTTCGACGATGGCATACCCCAGCAATGCGGAACTGCCGAACGCCGACACCAGCATCAAAGTGCCCAGTTGCGCATCCGCTAAATGTAGCCATTTGCCAATTCGCCAGGCCAGCCACAACAGAAGGATTTCGGCGACCAGCACAAATATGACCACCAGAAAATAGTCCCATTCGAGTTGTTGGGTTCGCGCCAGCGCGCCGAAAATCACCGCCGGAAGTGTGATATGGGTGACGATATGCGCGAAGAGGGCACCGTCTTGCGGTTGCAGTACGCGAAAATGCCGCAGTATGGCGACGAGTCCGATCAAGCCGACCAGTACACTGATGGCGGA
>JAWVWZ010000022.1:0-10987 GCA_033723505.1 Hydrogenovibrio sp. | reverse complement strand
TTTTTGAGGACCTTGGCAACCTGGCAACAGGTTTTCGGTGAAGCGGCAAAGCCAGGCCTGCCTCGCCTCCACTTTATCTCATTCGAGAAATTTCCGCTCACCCGAGAGCAGTTGCGTCAAGCACATCGATCTTTTCCCCAGATGACGGCCTTATCCGACATCCTGATCGACCATTATCCGATGCGTTTACCCGGATGGCATGATGTAATCCTATTTGATGGACAAGTCCGTTTAACCTTATGGTTTGGAGATGTTTTGCAAGGTCTGCCGGCCTTTGACCTGTCAGTCGATGCCTGGTTTCTGGATGGGTTTACGCCGTCAAGGAACCCCCAGATGTGGCAGCCGGAACTCTACAGCCAAATGGCGCGCTTGAGTCATGCCGAAACCACGTTTGCCACTTTCACCGCCGCGGGCCAGGTTCGTCGAGGGTTGACAGAAGCCGGCTTCAAGGTCACAAAGGACGTCGGTTTCGGCGAAAAACGGGAAATGTGCTTCGGGAAACTGGATCAGCCAAGGGAGTTTTCCCCGAAAAGGCCATGGTTCGTATTGCCGACTGCGATGGAAACCCCTGCTGGGGAAACGAAAACGGCTTGTGTTATCGGTGCCGGATTGGCCGGGGCGACGGTTGCTTATCAGTTGGCGCAACAAGGATGGCGGGTGACGGTCTTAGAGGCCGAATCTCAAGCAGCAACCCAGGCTTCGGGAAATCTGGCCGGTGCGATCCACCCTTTGGTGACTGCCGACTGGAACCTGCGCAGTGAATTTTACTTCAAAGGTTTCGAAACCACCTTGAAATGGTTGACGCCCTGGCTCGACGACGGGCAAATTGAGGGAGCGTTGAATGGCTTGATGCAGTTGGCTGTTACGCCTACGATGGATTCGCGGTTGACTGACGCATTAGCGCGAGTGGGGTTGCCAAGTGACTTCGCTTATTGGTGTTCAGCGGAACAAGCATCCGACAAAATCGGCACGCAAACGCCTTATGCCGGGATGTTTTTCGAAAAAGGAGGGTGGGTTCACCCTGCTTCGGTGGTGGCCAAATGTCTCGATCATCCGAACATCGAGGTGCGCTATCACCAAGAAGTGAAGCGAATCGAAAAACAGACTGACGATGCCCCTGACTGGCAGATTCTGACCGAAACAGAGGTGTGTTTTTCTGCCAAAGTGGTGGTGGTCGCAACGGGAGCGTTAAGCAATGCATTGAACCAATTTCTTGGGCTTCCCATTCGACCGGTTAAGGGACAAGTCACTCATTTGACGGATGAGCAACAGCAAGTTTCATTGAAAGCCACCGTCACCCACAAAGGCTATACCTGTCGATGTGTGTCGAGCGATGGTGTAACCGCTGTGACTGGCGCGACTTTCGAAGCGCCCGATTTGACTGAGATGTTATCGGACAAGGCACATGGCGAAAACCTTGATCAAGCTCGGCAAGCCATGCCCAGCTGGTTGAATGACGCTCGATTGTCGGAAGTTTCACAGGGAAAAGTCGGCTTCCGCCCGACAACGCCCGATCATTTGCCCGTGGTTGGTCCGATTGTCGATGCTGAGTGGGCAAAAATGCATTATTACTCTAAGAGTCATACTCATGCCGTTTTCCGTTACCCATCACAAACCTATCATTCAGGTCTATTCGTTTCCAACGGGCATGGCGCACGGGGGTTGATGTCTGTTTTTCTCGCTGCAGAAATCATCGGAGGATTGGTGGAGGGCACCGAGCAGATTATGCCCAATTATCTTTATGAGGCCTGTCACCCGGAACGCTTCCGGATCAGAGCTTGGCGAGGCGGTAAAATGCAATTATCGTCCGGCAAATGAGGTATGATAGTAAGCAATTTTATTTAGTATTTTGAGGTTGTAAGGTTCCCGTATCTCGTTGCATGACAAGCAGGGAATCCGAGAAGGATAGGTTGCCAAATGAGAAAGACGCTTTTACCTTTGATGATATTCAGTTTTTGGGTTGCCGGCTGCAGTCAGGCACCGGTTGAAAAGGGTTCGATGACAGAAACGACAGTCTCGCCTGCCGACGCGCCAGACTGGGTCTCGCAACCGCCTAAGCTTGCCGATAGCTATGATGCGGTGGTGTCGGTGGCAATTCAGCAGGATGCCTTGGAAGCGAAAACCCAAGCGATCGCTTTGGGGGCGCAGAAAATTCATCATCAAATTCGTCAGGATATGGCCGTTCAGAACCAGAAAGCACTGGTGGAAGCTGAAAAAAGCTATGGCCCTCTTGAGAAACGTATTCGCAACAGGGTTCGAGCTGAACTGCCTTCTCTGGCTTTGCTTCCCCCAATGGTCAAAGCCAGTTATAACGATGGTAAGCGGATGCATGTCTGGTTGCAGATCAGTAAGCAGGCTTTAATGGCGCAATTGGCAACGGAATTGATGAAGTTGGATCAACATCTGCGAAATTACATTCATGTCAGCGAAAAAGGCTCTAATTTAAGTCAGTTGTTATCTGTTTTGCCAGCGTTGCCGACCTTGGAAGCCCGTAAAATGCTACGGACAGAATTGGCGTTTTATGCCCAAAGGGAAGAAAAGCTGCCGAATGATGTGCTGGCGTCCCTATTGGACGGATTTCTCAGTAAAAAGATGGAAGAAGTCATTGTCGGTATGGAGCCGATGACGCAGGAATCGAAAGATTATGAAGAAATGATTCTGGCTTCGATGACCAAACACGGTTTTAACGTCACCGCCCGGCAGCCGGATTTGACGATCAAATTTTTCGTCGAACCGAATTTTGCGATTGAAAAAGGCCAGCTGAAACTGACGTTGATTGCCGATGGCGATATGATCAACAGCCTAGGCAAAACCTTCGCTTCGGTTAGCCGGACTTATCATGCGATTGATAAATCTCGAAAAATTGCCAAACAACAGGCGATTGATGCGTTTACAGAAGATATGACACAGGCTATGATAGACGCCTCGATAGGCTATATGTATAAAGCGAATCAGTCTGCGCCCCTGTCAGACGTGCTTTTTAAGGTTGAAGATTAAAAAGGATAAATCATGAGTAAGATAACGATTCTGATCTTGTTGGTTGTGTTTGGCAGCTTGGCGATTGCATTCGACTGGTTTAATAGCAGAGACTATGTCGATCGTTTTTTAAGTTCCGCACAAGAAGCGAACCAAACCATCCAACAAACCGGAGACGAAGTTTCCGAGGTTGCTGAAAAAGTAAAAGAAATGAAAAAGGCTGCTGAATAATGACACTAAAATCCATTCATAAAACACTGATTGCACTTTCTTTGGGGGTTCTGTCGTATCAAGTCCAAGCGAACGATGGTCACATCGGATTGGATCTTTCACTGTCTAACGACACCGCAAATGTTGGGCTTTATAGCCTTCGTGAGACGGATCGAGACCTGACCAATTTGGGCGTAGATTATTTCTTCAATAATCCTGGTGACAAGTTTGTCGATGTCTTTGGCAGTATCAGTCGCAAAGGCATGGCCGATAACGAAAACCTTGAACTTGGGATTATGGGCAAAATCTACTATGTCGACCATTATAAAGAGAAGCAGACAGGCTATGGCGCGATGCTTGGGATTAACGGTCGTTACTGGTTGCCGACGGAAATGCCAATGTCTCTTTATGCGGATGCCTTATACAGCCCGTCAATCACTTCGTTCAATAATGTGAACAGTGCTTACCAGGCGGACTTTAAGGCGGAAGTCAGAATCCTGCCGACGGCGATCGCTTATTTGGGTTATCGTAAAATCGGCGTCGATTTCGACAAAGGTCAGCGAGAGCTCGACAGCAATATCAATATCGGGGTGAATATCGCGATTCAGTAAAACGAACCGCTTTGATCATCACGAATAAAAGGGCAGAGATGCCCTTTTTTTGGTTTTACCCTCATGAAATCTCACTGCGGAAAACCATTGGAAAGTTTAGGATTTTGACGATTACACTTGTCAATCCTGAAAAAGCCACATAGTATTTAACTGTCAACCCCGTTTTTCGGTGGCCTGAGGCCTGTCTGAAATCGGTTTGCTGTAGACCGCCGTCCATGCCGGCATACCCATAAGAGCGATTCATTTATGACAAAAAAAATCGGACTCATTATCGTTGGGGATGAAATCCTGTCGGGCAAACGCCAGGATAAGCATCTGAAGCAGGCGACAGAATTACTTAAGCCGAGAGGGCTCGCCATCAGTTGGGTTCGGATTGTCGGTGATAACGCCGATTTCCTGATTCAAACCTTACGGGAATCTTTTGCCACCGGAGATGTGGTCTTTTGTTTTGGTGGCATCGGCGCAACACCGGACGATCGAACCCGTCAGAGTGCTGCCGCCGCTTTAAACCTACCCATTGAGCGCCATCCGGATGCCGTTGCCGAAATTGAGGCACAATTTGGTGAAGCCGCGTATCCGCACCGTATCCATATGGGGGAATACCCTAAGGGGGCGGCGATCATTCCCAATTTCTTTAACCGGGTACCGGGGTTTTCCATTCAGGAACATTATTTCATGCCCGGGTTTCCGATGATGGCAAAGCCGATGATGAGCTGGGTATTGAATACCTATTATGCTGACTGGCAGCAGGAGCCGACGGTCGAGCGCTCTATCCGGCTGGTTGGAGGCCAGGAGTCGGAGTGGGTCGAGTTTATGGTTGATTTCGAGAAACGTTTTCCGGAGTTGCGGCTATTCAGCTTGCCGACCATCTCTGAAGATGGCGGGCGAAGCATCGAAATGGGCGTTGAAGGAACCAAGGCATTGGCCGAAGCCGGGCAAGCTGCTCTGATTGCCGAAGCGGAAGCCCGCCGTCATCCTTATGAAAAAATCGGTTAAGATGACGCAATCCTCTAATGTTTATGATGTCGTGATTCTGGGGGCTGGTGCAGCAGGCCTGATGTGCGGCGCACAGGCGGGTTACCGTGGCCGCTCAGTCATGATTGTCGATCATGCCCCCAAAGCTGCCGCGAAAATCCGGATCTCGGGGGGCGGTAAATGCAATTTCACCAATCTCGACGTTACCCCGGAAAATTATCTTTGCACCAATCCACATTTTGTCAAAAGCGCTTTGGCGCGGTATCGACCTCAGGATTTCATCGATTTGGTTGACCGTCATGGGTTGGAATACGAGCAACGGGAGCTGGGAAAGCTTTTCTGCCGAGACCGTGCCAGCGATTTGATTCAGATTCTGCGCACCGAATGCGATTGGGCCGGCAATGCGTTCAGTCTCAACACTGAGGTAAAGCAGGTATCCGAATTGACGGATCGTCAAGGATATCTCGTCCGCACCGAAAAGGGACAGTTCGAGTGCCGATCTTTGGTGGTCGCGACAGGCGCCTTGTCGTTCCCGAAATTAAAGGCAACCGATTTAGGATATCGTTTGGCGAAACAATTCGGCTTGGCGGTGTTGCCGACTCGACCGGGTTTGGTCCCTTTGGTTTTTGAGCATAAATGGCGTGCCTTTTGCCAGGATTTGAGCGGTATTGCGTTGGATGTGTCGGTTTCTCTTGCGGGAGGCGCGCTGTCTCCAAGGTTTGAAGAGGCAATGCTTTTTACTCATCAAGGTCTCAGCGGCCCTGCCATTTTGCAGATTTCGAATTATTGGCAGCCCGGAATGGGGGTCGAGATCAATCTTTTGCCGTCGGTTGCGGTAGAAACGTCCTTGCTGGAACTCAAGGCCTCGAACGGTCGAGTATTGAAATGGCTGCAGCAGTATTGGCCGAAAAAGTTCTGTCAGGCTTGGTTGGAATTGCATCCCATGCCGGAAAGGTTGGCGGAAGTTTCACATGAAACCCTTAAGCATTATGCGCATGTTCTTACCCATTGGACGCTTTTCCCCTCGGATACCGCCGGTTACGACAAGGCAGAGGTTACACTGGGGGGCGTGGATACCGATGCGCTCCAATCCAAAGACTGTCAGGTGAAAAACCGTCCGGGGCTGTATTTTATCGGTGAGGTGCTGGATGTGACCGGTCAATTGGGCGGGTATAACTTTCAATGGGCATGGGCTTCGGGATTTGCCGCGGCACAAACGGTATAATGCTCCCAGTGATGATAAAAGGATATTGAATATGAACTTACTGAATCTTGACGAGGCTTCTCGGGCCCCATTCGCGAAAATTGTCCAGACTTTGATTCAAAAGCACAAACTGGATCCGAACGAAATTTTTATGAACGTCCTTGAAAGCCGTGAAGAACCGGAAATGAATTATTGGATGACCCGAGTGTTGGTGCAGGAGCACTTTGTTTCACCGCAACAGGAAGTCGCCAGGGATGCTAACGGCGAGGTGGTGAAGCCCTTGCAGGCCGCTTGTCTGTTGCAGAACACCGGAATGGTCGCTGCCTTGTTGGAATTGAATGCCTTTCAAGGCGGAGTTGAGGGCAAGGATTTGCAGTTGGCAGCGAGAATCGCTTCCAAGCAGGAAGATCAGGCCATTCTCGGCGTGATTATGCGCTATGCCCAAGAAGTGGGGAATCTGGAGCTATTTATGAGAGAGTTACAAGGCGCTTCCATTCAGTAGCGCCTTGAGTTTTCAGAGCTCAGAGTTCTTTGAGCATTTCCAAAATCAGTCTGGCCGAATGGGTCGCGGCTTTGTCCAGATATTGTTCGAAAGTGACGGCATTCTCCTTGCCGGCAATGTCCGAAAGTGAGCGGATGACCACAAAAGGCACTTCAAATGCATGGCAGGTTTGGGCAATGGCCGCGGCTTCCATTTCACAAGCAATCATGTCTGGAAAGGACTGGCGGGTTTTCTCCACGTCTTCCGGGTGGTGCATAAAGCGGTCGCCCGTCGCGATCAGGCCATGCATATGAGCCACCTCATTCAAAGATTCGATGCTGCTCTTGGCAATTTCTACCAGGCGGGGGTCCGGGAGAAAACAGCTTGGTGAACCGGGGACCTGCCCCAATTCATAGCCAAAAGGGGTCACATCGACATCATGGTGGCAGACTGCCTGACTGATGACAATATCGCCGACTTCCAAGTCTGTATGAAATCCGCCAGCCGAACCGGTATTGATAATATAGTCCGGCTCGTAGAGTTTGATCAGCAGTGCCGTGCCAATGGCGGCGTTGACTTTGCCGATGCCCGATTTGAGCAAAATGACTTCTTTGTCGTCAATCTGTCCAAGCGAGTATTCGAATCCACCATGGTCTTCAGTTTTCAGGTTTTTGATTTTAGAGCGCAACAGGGCAACTTCCTGCTCCATTGCGCCGATAATGGCTACTTTCATCTCTGAGATTCCTAGAGTTCGTTGCCAAGGGTTTTTAACGTATCTTCGCTTAACGCGATGTCTTCGTTTTTGTTGACGCCGATGCCGTGATCGATCACCATTTGCGCGATGGCTTTGGCTTCATCGAGTGAATGCATTTTATAGGTGCCGCACTGGTATTCGTTCAATTCAGGAATGTCTTCCATGTGTTCAACCTGCAGAACGTCTTTCATCGCTGCCAGCCAAGCTTCGGCAACGGTTTGTTCCGATGGGGTGCCAATCAGACTCATATAAAACCCCGTTCGGCATCCCATCGGCGAGACATCAATGATTTCGACCTTGTCCGAATTCAGGTGGTTACGGATAAAACCGGCAAACAGATGTTCCAAGGTATGAATGCCTTTTTCCCCCATCATCGATTCATTGGGTTTGTTGAATCTCAGATCGAAAACGGTAATGGTGTCTCCGCCTGGGGTCTTCATAGTTTTTGCGACACGCACCGCCGGTGCTTTCATGATTTTGTGATCTACGGTAAAACTGTCTAATAGAGGCATAAATCTCTCCTGTTTTTAATGTGACTTCGGCGTTCAGGATGACTGTGACGAAGATTTCAGGTTGGGGAAACGAGTCAGGTTATTGTACCGAATCATTTTTTGCAACGCCTTCACATAAACTTCTTTGCGGGCCGAATAATTTACCAGGCCTTTCGTCATCGCGATCGCAGAAGGGGGTTTATTGTTTTGGCGAGCTTGATAGCGTATTTGTCGGAGTTTTTGGTAAGTCCGATGAGTATTCAGATTTTTGATATAGCTTTTGATCGAATAGAACGGGTGTTCAAAAGCTCTGACTTCATGCGACGATCCGGCGGTACGACGTTTGGGGACTAACCCGCAGCCTTCGGTAAAGCACCATTGGCCGAAATAATTGTTGGCTTTGCGTGCGAAACGAGACGTTCCCCAGGCACTTTCATTCGCAGCTTGTGCCAAGGCAAGCGCCACCGGGATGATGTCGACACGTTTCTCCAGTTTTTTCTGGTCGTTGTGATTGGTCGGATCGAAAGGAGCCAGGTCATAGCGTTCAGCCAATTGGGTCAGCCACTGCTGGTCTTTGGGGCCAATCTTGAAGTGATTGGTGATCTGCAGCAGGCGTTTTCTGTCCTGCATGACTTGTCGGTTCGCCAGTTGAATCAAAGGCGTCATGTAATCGAAAAAAGCTTTTTTTCGAGCGCTGCCCGCCGGAAATTGACTGAAATCCGGTGCCGGCTTCAGGGCTTTTTCAGGCACTTTCGTTTTGTGCACAGGCTGTGACAGCGACAGCGTTTTCGAGGCGGCTTTGGGTGTCGAAGTTTGTTGAGTTTCGGGCAGTGGTAACTGGTGCTGCTCATCGGGCTTTTGTGCGTTATCGGAAGTTTCCGAGAATTCACATCCGCTCAAGGCCAAGCCGATGAGAAAAAGCATGCTGATTTTTTGATAGGACATAGACTATTATTATAGGGAATTTTTAAAGAAACACGGCATTATAAAAAAATATCTTGATAGAATCATGTCATTTCCTTCATTCACCTTTCAGCTCGGAGTGAAAAAATTATGACGATAGAAAGTTCTCTGTACCCTCATATCGAGCCCTATGTTCAGCACAGTTTACAGGTCGATCAGACTCATACCCTGCATCTCGAAGAATGCGGTAACCCAGATGGCTTGCCGGTGCTGTTTGTGCATGGAGGGCCGGGAGGCGGGTATGGGCCGATTCATCGGCGGTTTTTTGATCCGGACCGCTATCGCATCATTTTGTTTGATCAGCGGGGGTGTGGCAAGTCCAGGCCTCATGCCTGTCTGACGAATAATACGACAGGTCATCTGATCGAGGATATCGAAAAGATCCGCCGACATTTGAAAATCGAACAATGGTTGCTGTTCGGCGGTTCCTGGGGGTCGACATTGAGTTTACTTTATGCCCAGGCATATCCTGAGCGAGTCTTGGGGATGATTCTAAGAGGAATCTTTTTATGCCGTCGGGAAGACACCCACTGGTTTTACCAACAAGGCGCCGATCGGTTTTATCCAGACTATTGGCAGGATTTCATCGCGCCGATTCCGGAATCGGCACGGGGCGAGATGATCGAAGCCTATTATCTTCAGTTGACCAGTGAAGATGAGGTCGCCAGAATGCGAGCAGCTGAAGCCTGGTCTGTTTGGGAAGGCCGCACCTCGACCTTGGAGGCAGACCCGGCGATTGTCAATCACTTCGGCGATCCTTTCCATGCTTTGGCCATGGCGCGTATCGAATGCCATTATTTTCGTCATGATGCCTTTATTGAACCGAATCAGATTTTGAAGTATGCGGCCAGTCTTCGGTCGATTCCGACGACGATTGTTCATGGTCGTTATGATATGGTCTGTCCGGTCAATCAGGCTTACGAACTGGCGGAAGTACTGCCTCAGGCCAAGCTGATCGTATGTAATCATGCGGGTCATTCGGCATTGGAACCGGAAATTACGGAACAACTGGTCGCTCAGACCGATGCATTTGCCGATTCAATGGAAGCCTTTCCATTATGATTAGTGTTTTGCAGAGGGTATCCCAGGCGCAGGTGGCGATTGCAGGGGAGAGTGTTGGCGAAATTGGACCTGGACTAATGGTATTGTGCGGGTTTCAACCAGGTGACGATATCTCTTCATTGGAAAGAATGCTACATAAGCTTTTGCATTATCGAGTGTTTGCCGATGCCGACGGAAAGATGAACTTGAACGTTCAGCAAGTGGATGGAGGCTTGTTGTTGGTGCCGCAATTCACTTTGACGGCGGATACGAAAAAAGGGCTAAGACCAAGCTTTCATACCAGTGCGCCGCCACAGGAAGCTGAGAGATTGTTTAACCAGTTTGTCGAATTGGCCAATAGCCGTTATCCGAAAATTCAAACGGGCAGGTTCGGAGCAGATATGCAAGTGACGCTCACCAATGACGGACCGGTGACCTTTCAATTGCAAACATAGTTTTACTGATCAACCTCGATTAAATTTTCTTTTTCTGAAGACGGCGGCTAGCAGTTTGATTTTCGGCTAAAAGCCGTTAAACTAGGTCAATTATTATCCTAAAATGAAAGTTCCTTTATGTTGACGTTGGGTTCTCAAGAAACGCAGTCCGCAGTCGTATTGGTCGTTGATGATGACCATAATTGCCAATTAACCCTCAAGAAAGTTCTGGAGAAATCCGGTTATCAGGTTCTTACCGCTGATAATGGTAGAGAAGCCGTTTCTCTTTATATGGAAAAGAAACCCGATCTGGTGATCATGGATGCGATTATGCCAGTGATGGACGGCTATGCCGCGACCATGGCCATTCGCAATTATTCTACCGACCGTGCCGTTCCCATTCTGGTGCTGACCTCCTATGACGACTTGGCTTCGATTGAACAGGCTTTCAATGCCGGTGCGACCGATTTCCTCACCAAGCCGATCAACTGGGTCTTGTTGGGCCAACGGGTTCGTTATGCGATCAAGGCTTCGGCCACTGAAGACCGCTTGCGAATCATTCAGGCGCAGTTGCTTTATGCCCAAAAACTGGCCAAGTTGGGTTACTGGGAGTGGGATGCCATTGAAGATAAGGTCGTCGGCACGACTTCCGCATTTGAATTATTCGGCATCCCCAATCACGCCGACGTGACTTTAGAACAGTTTCTGTCGAATATTGTTCCCAAGGATTTGCCTTTGGTGCAGCAGGCGATTGCCGAAGCCAGTCAAGGCTATCAGGATATTCAAGTCAGTTTCCGCGTCATGCATCACGATCAATCGGTGGTGCATGTCGACTGTCTGGGGGAAG